>JAPPPA010000093.1:0-1301 GCA_028817755.1 Gammaproteobacteria bacterium
ACGACCTAGAATTGCCGGCCCATATCGTTGAAGGGGGCACCCTAAAAGCCACCATGATTAACGCTGGCATTCCCACCGTATTCGTTAACGCCAAAGACATCGGCTATACCGGCACCGAACTGCAAGAAGCCATTAACAGCGACACCAAAGCACTAGAACGCTTCGAAACCATTCGCGCCCATGGCGCCGTAAAAATGGGGCTGATCCAAGACATCTCCGAGGCCGCCGCCCGCACACACACACCTAACGTCGCAGTCGTAGCACCGCCAGCCAGCTACGCCGCATCCAGCGGCAAAGACATCAGCGCCGACGACATCGACCTAAACGTCCGCGCCTTAAGCATGGGCAAACTACACCACGCCATGATGGGCACCGCCGCCGTCGCTATCGCCACCGCCGCCGCCATTCCCGGCACACTAGTCAATGAAGCCGCCGGTAGCGGAGAAAGAAACAGCGTCACCTTCGGCCACCCCTCCGGCACCCTACGCGTAGGCGCCGAAGCCGAACAGGCAAATGGCGAATGGAAAGTAAACAAAGCCATCATGAGCCGCAGCGCGCGAGTGTTAATGGAAGGCACTGTACGCGTACCTGGCAACGCTTTCTAACAATGCCCAAGGCCGTAGCTGAAAACCTTGAGTTGAACAAAAGTGTTTCCGCCATTAGAAAGGCGCTCAAAGAAACGGGGCGGCCACTGAGTCAGTTCAAAAAAGAGTTTGAAGCGCGACAGAACATTGATGCCTCAGCTGCAGCGCAATGGAAAAAAGCTAATTCACACGCTCTAAAAAGTTCGAACGACTTCATTAAGAAAAACGGCTTACCACTCACAAAATACAGACTGTTTTAACCCCATGCCGCCTGCACTAGGGCCAAGTAAAACTCTCCGTTCGCCCTGAGCCTGTCGAAGGGTGAACCAACCAAACCTTCCCTCAGCTAATCCGCCCTTCAACGAGCTCACGACTAGCGACCACATCTACTTAACACCGACTTAGCCACCGCTCGACAACCTCAGCCCAAGCCCGCAGAATACGAAAAATCGTAATAAACATAAGGCCGTCCCAGCGGCCAATAACAAGGGAAGAGCGTGACCAACACTTTCAGCACCACCGCCGCATTTATCTGGGCGGTGGCCGACTTATTGCGCGGCGACTTCAAACAATCCCAATACGGCCGCATCATCCTGCCGTTTACCTTATTGCGCCGCTTAGAGTGTGTACTGCAACCCACTAAAGCCGATGTGCTCGCCGCGAAAGAAGCCAACGCCGAACTCCCCGAATCAGCCGCCGACGCACTGCTAAAAGCAG
>JAPPPA010000093.1:1311-2550 GCA_028817755.1 Gammaproteobacteria bacterium
TTATGAAGCCAACTCCGAACTCGATTAATCCGCAGAAGAAGCATTTCTAAAAGCCGCCGCCCAACAGCCCTTTTACAACGCCTCGCCATTAGACCTCAGCAAGCTCGGCCAAAACCAAATTCTCAAAAACCTCGAAAGCTATATCCAGGGTTTTAGCCCAGAAGCCCGCGAAATTTTTGAATACTTTGAATTCAGCGAATGGTTGGCGAAATTAGAAGATGCCAATCTGCTGTTCAATGTCGTAAAAAAGTTTCGGGGTATAGACCTCTCCCCACAAACCCATAGCAATCACGACATGGGTTTAGTGTTTGAAGAACTTATCCGCCGCTTCGCAGAATCCAGCAACGAAACCGCCGGAGAACACTTCACCCCGCGCGATATTGTCGAACTTGCCACATCACTCGTCTTTACCAATGACGACGACGCCCTCAGCGGCAAAGGCGTCATCAAAAGCATTTACGACCCCACCGCAGGCACAGGCGGCTTTCTAACAGCAGGCACCGAATACCTACTAGAACACAACCCACAAGCCCGCCTGCGCAGCTTTGGCCAAGAACTCAACAAAGAGTCCTACGCCATCTGTAAAGCCGACATGCTCATCAAAGGCGAAGACGTCAGCAACATCAAATGTGGTAATACGCTTAACGACGACCAACTCGCCAGCGAACGCTTCGACTACATGCTCTCCAATCCACCCTTTGGCGTGGAATGGAAAAAAGTGCAAAAAGACGTCACCGACGAACACAAAGTCAAAGGCCACGCCGGCCGTTTTGGCCCCGGCCTGCCGCGCGTATCCGACGGCTCCCTGCTGTTTCTTATGCACCTCATCAGCAAGATGAAACCGCAACAACAGGGCGGCTCCCGCATCGGCATTATTCTCAACGGCTCGCCGCTCTTTACCGGCGGCGCAGGCTCTGGCGAAAGCGAAATCCGCCGTCATATTCTCGAAAACGACCTGCTCGAAGCCATTGTCGCCCTGCCCACCGACATGTTCTACAACACCGGCATTGCCACCTATATCTGGGTACTCAACAACCACAAACCCCAATCCCGGCTAGGCCAAGTGCAACTCATCAACGCTACCGAACTACACAGCAGCATGCGTAAATCGCTCGGCAGCAAACGCAAATGGCTGAATCCAGAACAAACCGACGCCATCGTGCGCCAATACGGCGCCTAGCCGGAAGACGATGGCAAAAAAGCAGAAAACCAAAATGAGAGAAACATTTTATAAACTAA
>JAPPPA010000166.1 GCA_028817755.1 Gammaproteobacteria bacterium
CAAGTCAATCCAAGCGATAATGAGCTTTGCAAAGTGGCCGGTGTAATAAAACATTGCACCCCCTCCATTTATTATTATTTCCCGTTGCCGTTATAAACCGCTATTCAATAAAAGTCCAAACGGAAAAGTCCAAAACCGACATGTCTAAAACTACGCTTTACGACTGGCTTGCTGCTGATGATTTTGGTTTAACCATGTCATCTGGGTTCTTTGCTTTCTTTGCGCATTGCGGCGTTTTAAATGCCTTGTTAGATGCCGGTTTAAAACCGAGCCGCTGCAGTGGTTCTAGCGCGGGTGCGCTGACCACGGGTTTGTGGGCCGCAGGCGTGCCCGCACAGGGAATGCGTGATCGGCTGTTTGAGTTAACGCGAGAAGACTTTTGGGATCCGCGCCCAGGCTTGGGTGTGTTGCGTGGCCGTAAATTCCGTGCCGTGTTGGATGACATGCTGCCGGTGAAGAAAATGGAAGACTGCCCAACGCCGCTAGCACTGTCGGTATACAACGCCTTTCGGCACCGCACCGAGGTATTAGAAAACGGTGATTTAGCTAGCGCTATACAAGCAAGCTGCACGGTGCCGATTATGTTTCATCCGGTATGGATTGGTCACAAGCCGTATTTAGACGGCGGCATTCTCGATCGCCCCGGTTTGGATGGCATGCCGAGCGAGTCGCGGGTGCTGTATCACCACATTGTGTCTAAGTCTGCGTGGCGTACTAAACAAGGCGCGCATACGGTGATTCCCAAGCGCGACAAGCTGCAAGCGCTGGCGATTCATGGCTTACCCAAACTCGGGCCATTCAAAATGGAGCTAGGACAAAAAGCCTATGCCTACGCTTATGAGAAAATGCAGCGCGCATTAGAAACCGAATTAGAAGGCCCTGAGCTACATGTCTGACACGCCAGAAACCAACGCCACACAACCTTGGCTACATGTGGTGCTGCATGAGCCGGAAATACCGCCGAATACCGGCAACGTTATTCGCCTTTGCGCCAATACCGGTACGCGGTTGCATTTGATTCACCCGTTGGGGTTTGAGATCAACGAAAAAGCCGTGCGCCGCTCGGGTATGGATTACCGCGAGATGGCGCCAGTAGAACATCACGATAGCTATGAAGCGTTTTTAGAAACGGTAAAGCCAGCGCGTGTATTTGCAATTGAAACTGGCGGTACTAGTTCGCATGTGGATGTGAACTACCAAGTCGGTGACGCCTTAATCTTCGGCAACGAAGGCAGTGGCCTACCGCAACGGGTGATGGATAACTTACCGAATGGCGAAGTGCTGACCTTGCCGATGATGCCCAATACCCGCAGCCTGAACCTTTCAAACACCGTCGCCATTGCTGTTTATGAGGCGTGGCGGCAACTAGGTTTTTCAATCGAATAAAAAAGGCCGCGACTCTTAATCGCGGCCTTTTTATAAGCTAACAAGCTTGTCGTTTATGCAGCTTCTGCGGCGGCCTCTTGCTTACCCTTCCGCTTTTCACTGTTATCCAGCCACATCAGTAGCGCGGGTAGCAGCACAAAGTCACAAACCAGCGCCAACACAATCGCGATGCTGGTGAGCCCTGCCATCGTGGAGTTGCCTGCAAAGTCGGAAGTGGTCAGCACTAAGAAGCCAGCTACTAAAATCACCGAGGTCGCCACAATGGGGGCGCCGACCATGGTGAAGGCGCTGCGCACGGCTGCGTCGGTGCTTAGGCCAAGCTCGCGTCGGGCGCGTAAGTATTTGGACAAGAAGTGAATGGTGTAATCCACCACAATACCTAACACCATGCCGCTTACTACGGCGTTGGTGAAGATGATATTGCCGTGAATAATGGCCCAAACGCCTAAGGTCATAATCAGCGGCAGCAAGTTAGGAATACGCGATAGCGCGCCGAGGTTGCTGTTGCGAAGCGCCAAGACTAGCAAGGCCGAAATGGCTAACATCGCGATTAGCGTACCGGACTGCATCGACTCAATATTGCGTAAGCTAATGTGCGCGAACATGAGTGGCGGGCCGGTCACTTGGGTAAGCAGCTCTGGCGCATTTTCTTTAAGCCATTGCTCGCCTTCTGCGCCGTAGCGGCGAATTTTTTCTGAGGCCACATCGCCAAAGGTCACGCGGAATAAGCTACCGGATTTTTCGCTGTTAATTTGCTGGTTAATGTCTAAACCAAACGGCAGGCTCATTTCGTATAGGAATAGGTTTTCTACCGACAAGGCGCGTTCGTCTGGAATGGTGTACGCCGCAGGGTCATCGCCATTCATGGATTTATTGATCCGCTTCATTAGCGGCACAATGGAGCGCACATTAGTGACGTCGGGGTTTTCGTACCACCACGCTTCAAACGCTTCTAACTTGCGCAGATAGTCAGGCTCGGCCACGCCCCAGTCTTCTTTGCTGTCTAGGTCGTAGAACACGCCCATAAAGCCAGAGTAATGGTCACGGGCGAAATCGGTGTCGGTACGGAAGCGGATGTCTTCGCTGAAGTAACGTACAAAGTCGTCGTCGCCAAACTTGTTGTATTGGGCAAGCCAGCTA
>JAPPPA010000111.1 GCA_028817755.1 Gammaproteobacteria bacterium
GTAGTGGTTTCATTGCCAGAAACCCAAGGTTTACGTGCAGGTTTAACGGCTGAGTTGGTATTTAATCTACAAGCCCAAGAAGGCTTGCAAGTACCGGTTCAAGCGGTAATTGACCCGGGTAGCGGCAAAGCGCGCTTATTTAAGTTGGTAGACGGCGCTGCAGTAAAAGTACCTGTAAAGGTGGTTGCTGTAGCTGGTTCTAGCGTGGTGGTGCAAGGCGATTTAACCGCGGGCGAACCTGTAGTCATCGCGGGCCAACGTGCCTTAACTGATGGTGAAAAGGTTGAGGTGTTGAAATGAGTTCTAAGCTAAATATGCCCTGGTTAGGGCGGCTTTTAGAACAGCGACGCATGATCTTGTCGCTGGCCTTCATGCTGTCGTTGGTAGGTTTGGCGTCATGGTTTTTCATGATTCGCCAAGAAGACCCGTTTTTCCCTTATCGCGCTGGCACCATCATCACGCCGTTTCCGGGTTCGGACCCGGCGCGTATTGAGCGCCTTGTGGTGAAACCATTAGAAGAAGAGCTGGCGCAGATTGAAGAAATTGACCAAACCTGGTCGCGTATTCGTACCAATGTTTCGCTCACCACGATTCTATTGAAAGATCATGTGTACGACACCGATGTGGTGTGGGACAAAGTGCGTCGCGCCATTAAAAAGGCGCAGCTTGAATACCCTGATGGCGTTTTAGAGCCAGAGCTAGATGACAAGGTAATGGACGCGAGCACGGTGGTGCTGGCGGTTACCGGTAGTGGTGACCCGATTGAATTATTGAATGCCGCGCGTAAGGTCAAACAGCGTTTGTATAAGGTTGCGGGCGTTTCTCGGATTGAGCTATTTGGTGAGCCCGGCGAGCAGGTAAATGTGTTGCTGCGCGATGCCGATGCCAATCGTTTGAATATGTCGCCGCAATTTTTGGCCTCTCAGTTACAAAACCGTAATGAGCTTGTGCCTGGCGGCTCTGTCCGTGTGGCAGGTAAGTCGGCGACCTTACGTCCTAATACGGAATTCACCTCGATCGAAGAAATTCGTCGTACGCCTATTCAGCTGCCGAACGGCGAGTACTTGCCGTTGGAAGCGATTGCAGAAGTCCGCTACGGCCCGAAAGAACCGGCAGATGAAGAGTTTTGGTGGAATAGCCAGCGTGCCGTTGGCATCAGCCTGATCGCCATTCCAAACAAGGTAAACGCGGTACAGCAGGGTGAAGATATTCGCGCCATGTTGCCAGCATTGCGTAAAGAAGTGGCGCCACTGCAAATTGAAGAAATGTTTTTCCAGCCAGACCGCGTTGATCAGCGTTTGAAAGAGTTATCTGGCTCACTACTCAGTGGTGTATTCATTGTGGCTGGTGTGCTGTTCTTTTTTATGGGCTTGCGTTTAGGTTTAGTGGTCGCGTCGATTGTGCCGCTGGTGACCTTTACTGCCGTGGCGATTTACAGCATGGGTGGTGGCGTATTGCACCAAGTGGCCGTGATTGGTCTGGTAGTCGCCTTGGGCATGTTGGTAGACAACGCCATTGTGATGGGCGAGAACATCCAATATCGCTTGGATTCTGGTGATAGCCCTAATCAAGCAGCGGCCAATTCAGTCAAAGAATTGGCGGCGCCATTAGGAACTGCAACCGGCACAACCTTGGCTGCCTTTGTACCGATGTTGATGTCGAATGGTAATGCCGCCGACTTTACGCGTGGTATTCCAACCATGGTGATGCTCACGCTGACGATCAGTTATTTCTTTGCCGTATTGGTGACCCCGATTCTGGCTAGCTGGGGTTTGCGTGCTAAACACCAAACCGCTACGGCGGCGTCTAATCAACCTAGTGTGTGGGAAAAGATCGGTGCGGCTTGTGGTAATGCTGCGGTGAAAGCGCCGTTGCTAGTCGTGATTGCGGCATTCGCTTTGGTGATTGGCTCGGGCTACATGATGAAGTTTGTGCAGAAGCAGTTCTTCCCATATGCCGACCGTAACCAGTTGTTGATTGAAGTTGCGTTGCCAGAAGGCACACATCTCGATTTAACCCGAGAGCGTATGTCTCAGATTGAAGGCGAGGTGTCGCTACTACCCGAGGTTAAGTCTGTTTATTCCTTTGTGGGCACAACTGGCCCGCGTTTCTACTACAACTTGCCCACTTTGCCGCGCTCACCGAATAAAGGCCGCTTGGTTGTGATTACCGAAAGCCATACGCAGGTGCCGGGACTAATGAAGTGGGTGCGTGAATACGCGCTAGGCAACATGCCTGATACCGAAGTGGTGCCACGTCAGCTGGGCCAAGGTCCACCGATTACCGCACCGGTAGAAGTGCGTGTGTATTCAGAAAACATTACCGACTTAGAAGTAGCGGTAGAGAAAGTCTATGAGTGGTTGCGTGAAGCGCCGGGTTCCGTCGACGTTCGTCACGACCTTGGTGTGGGTGTGCCAAGCCTTAAATTTGATGTGAATGACGCGGTGGCAATGCGCTATGGGCATTCGCGCCAAGACGTTGCCACCACCTTACTTGGGCGTACCCAAGGTATCGAGA
>JAPPPA010000258.1 GCA_028817755.1 Gammaproteobacteria bacterium
AACCCCTCCGGATTTGTCGTTGATCACCCGTGAAAAAGGTATTGATTACCTGTACACCTATCTAACGACATTCTATGTGGATGAAAGCAAAGAAACCGGCGTCAACAACTACGCGTTCCCTAATGCTTCTATGCCTTGGGTGATGTGGAAGTTGGAAGGCTGGAAGAAGCCAATCTACAAAGAAGTTGATGATCACGGTAAAACAGTTACCAAAATTGTTGGTTACGAGCAGATTACTGAAGGTGAGCTATCGCCGGACGAATTTAAGTCTGCCATGCGTGACCTAACCAACTTCCTACATTATGTAGGTGAGCCAATTAAGCAAGAACGTGTTGCGATTGGCCTAAAAGTAATTGCGTACCTACTTCTGCTATTCATCTTGAGTATTTTCCTCAAGCGTGAATTCTGGAAAGACGTACATTAGTCCTAGTTGCTTATCACTAGGCGGTACAAACCCCGCGCTTTAGGGCCGCGGGGTTTGTGCGTTTAAAGACTAGAGTTTATGGCCTGTTGAAAGGCCCGTTTTGATTGAAAGAGGCAAAGCATTGAAACGCACCAGTAAAGCAAGTGAGCGTAGTGAAATTGATGTAGCGATGACCCTGTATTCGCGCCCTGAGTGTGCTTTGAGCCACCGTGTGCGTTTGGTTCTCGCGGTTAAAGGCATCAATGTTGATGTGCAAGAGATTGAAGGTGATGATCTGCCTGAAGATTTGATTCAGCTGAACCCATATAACTGCGTACCTACCTTGGTTGATCGCGATTTGGTTTTGTATGAATCACGTGTTGTAACCGAATATTTAGATGAACGCTTCCCGCATCCGCCGCTAATGCCGGTAGACCCGGTGACCCGCGCTACTTACCGTTTGGCGCTACACCGCATTGAAAAAGATTGGTACGGCTTATTGTCTGATTTAACAGGTAAGCCAGGAAAAACCATGAACGCGGCACGCCGTGAACTGGCTGAAAGCGTTGTTGCAACGAATGATATTTTTGCGGTTAAGCCATTCTTCTTAAGTGATGAGCTATCACTAGTGGACTGCACAATTGCCCCAATTTTGTGGCGCTTGAAGTCTTGGGGTATTGAGTTGGGTGATGATGCTCAGCACGTTCAAGCCTACTGCAACCGTATTTTTGGTCTAGAAGCTTTCCGTAACAGCTTGACCGAGCAAGAGCTGGAGATGCGCCTGTAATAACTGCCTTAGGGTGAGGCGTTTTTGGCGTTTTTGGCAGTTAACGGCTATATTATTAGCAAGGCGCAGGGATTGCGTGGGCCGCTCAATTTGGGCGGCCGATTGTTTTTCGCCTAGGGGGAAAGGGCATGTTGACTTCAAGAAGACCTTATCTGGTAAGGGCCATTTACGAATGGATTGCCGATAACGACCTCACACCATATCTGTTGGTGGACGCCGCTATGGATGGCGTTTATGTGCCCCCGCATGCTGTTCAGAATGATCGAATTGTGCTGAACATTAGTGTGCAAGCTGTCGATAAACTGCAGCTAGGTAATCAAGAAATTACATTTGATGCTCGTTTTGCCGGGCGTGTTGAGAATATCCACGTACCGATTAAATCAGTGCTTGCAGTGTATGCTCGTGAAAATGGCGTAGGCCTTGCCTTTAGTCCTGACAACGACGACGTGCCCGCGGAAGCTGAAGATGCTGGGCCAGTAGTGCCTCCTGGAGCTGACCCGTCTCAGATTGATCCGGCCAAGCCAGGGTTACGCTTAGTGAAGTAGCTCTGCGAAGCGATAAATAAAAGCCCGCTAATAGCGGGCTTTTTTGTGGGCGCTGATTGCGCTGAAATAGTGTGAGCCGACAATAAGCCGGGTTCTGTCGAGGATAATCATTCATCTGGGATGCCTGTCACCAAGCACCTCAAGCAACCTACCCGGAAACTCGCGCGGACCACGTGTTGTCCACCAAGGTGGACGGTGTTTCCCTATTTGGTCTTGCTCCGGACGGGGTTTACCCTGCCGCTCGTGTTGCCACTTGCGCGGTGGGCTCTTACCCCACCTTTTCACCCTTACCTGTGCTACCGAAGTAGCCATCGGCGGTTCAGCTCTCTGTTGCACTTTCCATCGGCTTGCGCCGCCCAGACGTTATCTGGCGTCCTGTCCTGTGGAGCCCGGACTTTCCTCCACCCGCATAAGCGAGCAGCGATTATCTAGTCAGCTCGGCGCCTATTCTAACGGAATTGAAGAGGCGGTTTGGGTTAGCTATCTTTTAGCGCTAAGGCGCGTTGATAAAGCGTGTTCTTTTGCTCGCCAGTGATGTCGCTGGCGAGCTTTGCAGCTGATTTTACGGGCAGCTCTTTAAGCAGCTTTTTCAGCAAGCTATCAATTTCGATTTCGGAACTGTTTTGTTGCTGACTGGCGCCTTCAACAAGCACCACCATTTCGCCGCGGCATTTGCTGTTATCGGAGAAGTGCTCGGCCAGTTCGCCAAGTATGTTCCGCTGCATTTCTTCAAATTTCTTAGTGAGTTCTCTGTCAACACAAGCCCTGCGTTCTGGGGA
>JAPPPA010000105.1 GCA_028817755.1 Gammaproteobacteria bacterium
GCCTTTTTTATTATCGCCTTAGCCGCATGAGGCGGTAGCAGTGACGGTGCCTTCCTTGGTGGCGGGACGGGTGGGCAGGCAAGTACGTTAACGCCTAGGATCACGGGAGTGGCTGTTACTACCGGGCCAACAGCAATCGTGGCTAATGGCACAAGCCAAACTTTTGTGCGGGCGACGGTTACCGATCAGGCCGGCTCACCTATGTCTGGTCAAACCGTGGGTTTTTCAGCTACTGCGGGGTCTTTGAGTACTACGTCAGTAAGCACGGATGATAGTGGCGTTGCGCAAACTATCCTTACCTCCAGCACCGCTGCTGGGCGCTCAATTGTTACTGTTTCGGTTGTGGGTTTCACACAGCAAACTGAGATTGATTTTGAACCAGGTCAGGCGGTGGCAGCCAATTCAAGTATTAGTGCCAACCCTGGTGCGCTCCCGGCAGATGGCGCTTCAACTGCTACTGTGACGGTGGTTGCTGCCGATGCGAATGGAAACCTAGTGAATGACGGCACGGCAATTACGTTGTTGTCTACGGCCGGTTCAGTCACCTCCTCCAATCCTGTTAATTCTTCTTTGGGCCGGGCTGAATTTACTTTGCAAGCAGCTAGCACTGCACAGGATGCAACGTTAACTGTGCGTGTAAACGGCAGTGCGGTCGCAGGGCTTAGTCAAAATATTAGCTTTGGTACGGTTGCTGCGGGTGATCCGACGGCGGTACAAATTGCACCCGCGGACCCAACAAGTATTACTGTCCGTGACGTGGGGCGGGATTCTCAGTCGCAACTAACTTTTACTGTTGTTGATGGAGGTGGCAATGCCATTGATGAGTCTGGATACAACGATGCCACGTTGAATAATGTGCGCGTAAGATTTTTAACTCGGCCAAATGGCGGCGAAAGCATTGGTGGTACTGACGCTAACGGCAATCCACAAAATTCAGGTGCGGCCTCTTTCCTAGATATACGCACGGTAAATGGTGCAGGCGCGGTTACGCTGCAAGCAGGAACGCTGCCTGGAACAGTGGAGTTACAAGTGCAGGTGCTTGCGTTTGACGGAACAGATTTCGATGCCGCGAATGACGTCGCAGTGAGTGCTTCCTTGCCGCAAATGGTTATTGCATCCGGCCCTCCGCATACGCTGGTATTTACATCGTCTAACTTGAACGCGATTGTGAATGAAGGCCAGGGGGTTTACAGCCGGCTGGGCAAGATTATCGTCACCGACCAGTACGGTAATGCGGTGCCGGATGGCACGGTTATCAGTCTAGGCTATGTTGATTCAGTTATTGCGCATAGCAATCAAGGGCAAAAAAGCGCGTCTGATACAACGGTAACGGCGACCAATAGTCTGTTAGAGCTTCGCTGTGTTAGTTCCATCAACTGCGCCGCAGATACATTTGATTTTGACTCAACTATTCAACGGAATAATACGGCCAGAGGGGTTGAGCCCAACGACCGTGTTCTAATGTTGGATGCGGTTGAGCCTGATAAGGCTCGTTTTGTCTCCACGACTGGCAGCGCGACAATGTTAACCGCACAGTCGGCGTACAACGAGACCGAATCCGGCTTGCAAACCGTGATTGGCTCTAGCTTGTCTGGCGGCTTGATCGCGGGCTTAGATGAGAACAATGTAGAGACAGTTGGAAGTGCCAGCACGACAGACGGTGTGGCTAGCTTCCGTGTTCGTTACCAAGCGAATGTTGATGTCATCCTAAATGGTTGCTACGGCTATGCCTTGGATGGCACTTATTCCACAGATGATAAGCGTTGGCAGGTGCCCCAGTCGGCACAGTCTTGGACTGTGGCTATTTCTAATGAAACAGATGCGACTGCGGTAGATCGGGCTCAGTTCTGCTTTGCCTCAATTGCCGGAGCGACGTTAACGCCGCTACCTTCTTCTATTAAGGGTGGAAGCGGCACGTTTCGCATTGGCCTAACCTTGCAAGATGGTGGTGACCAAATTCGCTTGCCGTTCGTGCCGCTCACATTTTCTGTGCGGATTGACAATATCGAGGCGGGCAGTCAGTTTGCTGTGACGGCAGACATTCTTGAAAATGCAGAAAACTTAAAAGAACAAACCAACATTGGCGGAACCGGGGCGGCAGATATTATTGTTTCTGGTCCTGGCTGTCAGGGTGATGCAGCAACGGTTACGTTTTTTGGTGCCGATGCCAGCGTTGACGTGACAGTCGAAATTGCAGCAGATGAAGATGCTGCATGCGCTGAATAATTTTTGATGAGTAATACAAAAAGTATTTTTCTAGTCGGCCCTATGGGTGCGGGCAAAACCACGCTGGGTAAACGTCTGGCCAAAGCGTTGCGTCGTGAGTTTTTAGACTCTGACCATGTGATTGAAGAGCGTACCGGTGTCGATATTCCTTACATCTTTGAAAAAGAGGGTGAGGAAGGTTTCCGTAAACGTGAGGCGGCAACGATTGATGAGCTGACTCAATTGCCGGAGGTGGTGCTAGCTACCGGCGGTGGCGCGGTGAGGCGTGAGGAGAATCGTCGCAATCTCATCAATCGCGGCATCGTGGTGTATTTAGAAACGCCGGTAGAGCTGCAAGTTTCGCGTACCTCGCGTTGTGAAAACCGGCCGTTACTGGCGGTAGAAGACCGCTACGCCAAGTTGGCTGAGCTTTACGAAAAACGTCATCCGCTTTACCAAGAAGTGGCAGACATTACTGTCCGCACCGGCAAAGAAAGTGCCGCCGCGTTATGTAAACGCATTCTTGCGGAAGTAGACGCTTTATAATCTCGCCTTTCAGCAGCTTTCTTATTCGGTTTTATGCAAACGCTTACTGTCGATCTCGGCGATCGTAGCTATCCCATCCATATTGGCGCTAACTTGCTGTCGCAGCCAGAGTTGTTGGCGCCGCATATTCACGGCAAACAAGTATTGGTGGTTAGCAATACCACTGTCGCGCCCTTGTATATGGATGCCTTAAAAGCCTCATTGGCAAACTATCAAGTCGATGAGGTCATCCTGCCGGACGGCGAGCAATACAAAACCCTAGAAACGCTAAACCAGATTTTTGATGTGGCGCTAGAAAAGCGTCACTCGCGTAAAACCACATTGATAGCCCTTGGCGGCGGCGTGGTTGGCGATATGTGTGGTTTTGCGGCCGCGGCTTACCAGCGCGGTGTGAACTTCATTCAAATCCCTACCACTTTGTTATCGCAAGTGGATTCTTCGGTTGGCGGCAAGACCGGCGTTAATCATGCGCTTGGCAAAAACATGATTGGCGCTTTCTGGCAGCCACAAGTAGTGCTGGCGGATACCGCTGTGCTCGGCACCTTGCCGGAGCGTGAGTTGGCTGCGGGCATTGCCGAAGTCATCAAGTATGGTTTGCTGGGCGATGCGCCGTTTATCGACTGGCTAGAAGAAAACATGTCGGCGCTGTTGTCGAAAGACGAGGCGGCCCTAACGTACGCCATTCATCGTTCCTGCCGAAACAAAGCCGATGTGGTGGTGCGTGATGAGCGTGAGGGCGGTATTCGCGCCTGGCTAAACTTGGGTCACACCTTTGGTCACGCCATTGAGCACAGCTTGGGTTACGGCGAATGGCTACACGGTGAGGCTGTGGGCGCCGGCATGGTGATGGCTGCAGATATGTCGGCTCGTTTGGGTTGGATTAGCGCTGCAGATGCAGAACGCGCAACGCGTTTAATCGAATCTGCTGGCTTGCCAATTAAAGCGCCAGCTTCCATGACTGAAGAGCAATTCCTATCGGCCATGGCGGTAGACAAGAAAGTGCTCGACGGACAGCTGCGCTTGGTGTTGTTAAAACAGCTGGGTGAAGCGGTTGTGACGGCAGACTTTGAACCGCAAGCGTTAAAAGACACGATTGCCGCCGCGCTGTAACCAAAACTTCACGCACTAAAAGGCCGCGTAGCGGGCCTCCCGACTGGAAGAAAAGGCCGCGTTATGGCAGAATGCGCAGCCCGTTTTTGCCTGTCCGCACTAAAAGTAAGCGGGCGCATATGGGCTTAAGTTTTTGATTTAAAAGTTTATTTATTCGGTTTGCTAGCGGCGTTATAAGGAAAATAACGTTGCGCGAAGGCAAGCTGGACAACGCTACGCAGCGCGCTCCGGGCTTTCTTTGCTCAACATTAATCAGCGACGCACCGTGGCATTACCACAGGGAAAGTTCATGGCTAACACGTCTATGACCTCTTTTGACTTAGAAAACAGCCTTTATCGGCCAGAATTTGAACGCGATAACTGTGGCTTTGGCCTGATCGCGAATATGGATGGCAAAGCTAGCCACTGGTTAGTGGATACCGCCATCGAAGCCCTAGAGCGCATGACCCACCGTGGCGGTATCGCAGCCGACGGTAAAACCGGTGACGGCGCTGGTCTACTGCTAGGCAAGCCAGACGCATTCTTCCGCACTGTGGCTGAAGAAACAGGCATTTCATTAGCTGAGCTGTATACCGCGGGCATGGTGTTCCTAAACACCGACGAAGCGAAAGCCGACGCAGCACGTAAAGCCATCGAAGCAGGTTTGACCGCACAAGGTCTAGAAGTCGCTGGCTGGCGTGTGGTGCCTGTGGATCCTGACGTATGTGGCGAAATGGCGCGCGCCGCTTTGCCGCAAATGGAACAAGTGTTTGTAAACGCTCCAGCAGGCACTAGTGAGCAGGACTTCCAAGTGAAGCTGTTTGTTGCGCGCCGTAACGCCGAGAATGCTATTGAAGATGATGAGATGTTCTACATCCCATCACTATCAGCCCATGTAATTTCTTACAAAGGCTTGGTCATGCCAGTGGATATGACCAAGTTCTACAAAGACTTGGGCGATCCGCGCATGGAATCAGCCATTGCTGTATTCCACCAGCGTTTCTCAACCAACACCTTGCCGCAGTGGAAACTGGCACAGCCATTCCGCTACTTGGCGCACAATGGTGAGATCAACACCATTCGTGGTAACCGCAACTGGGCCACCGCGCGTTCATTCAAATTTGATACCGACGCGCTGCCAATGGACGAAATTCGCCCGCTGGTAAACCTAGATGGTTCTGACTCATCATCGTTAGACAACATGCTAGAAGTGTTGCTAGCCGGTGGCATGGACATTTTCCACGCCATGCGCACCTTGATTCCGCCTGCCTGGCAGAATATTCACAACATGGACTCTAGCTTGCGTGCATTCTACGAATTCAACGCCATGCACATGGAGCCATGGGACGGCCCAGCCGGTATTGTTCTAACCGACGGCCGCTATGCTGCTTGTACGCTAGACCGTAACGGTTTGCGTCCGGCGCGTTACGTGGTGACTGATTCGGCTGCGGCTGGCCGTCACATCACCCTCGCCTCAGAAGTTGGTGTATGGGAATACGAAGCCGCTGAAGTGGTCGCCAAAGGCCGCTTGAAGCCGGGCCAAATGCTAGCTGCCGATACCCAAACCGGCGAGCTGCTGCTGCCTGAAGACGTTGACGCAATCGTTAAGTCTGGCAACCCATATAAGCAATGGCTACAGGACGGCGTAATTCAGCTGGAATCAAGCCTGAAAGACAGCGACATCCCGCCAATGGATGCCGAACTGTTCGACGTGTACCAAAAAATGTTCTTGCTCAGCTTTGAAGAGCGCGACCAAGTGGTTCGTGTACTTGCCGAAGCTGGCCAAGAAGCCATCGGCTCAATGGGCGATGACACCCCATTCGCGGTACTGTCAGAAAAAGCCCGTAGTTTGTACGACTATTTCCGCCAGCAGTTTGCGCAGGTTACTAACCCGCCAATCGATCCGCTGCGTGAGCAAATCGTGATGTCGCTAGAGACCATCTTTGGTCGTGAGCGTAACCTGTTCAATATCACCGACGAACACGCCAAGCGTATTACCGTTGATAGCCCTGTGCTTTCAACTGGCAAATACCAAAAGCTGCTTGAGCTAGATAATGCTGACTACCAAAAAGTCATCATCAGCCTCAGCTACCCAGAAGGCGGCGACCTACAAGGCGCAATCAACTCGGTAGCCGACCAAGCTGAAGCGGCAGTTAAAGCGGGCAGCACCATTGTTGTGCTATCTGACCGCGACCTAGAAAAAGGCCAGCTGCCAGTTCACGCGTTGCTAGCCACTGGCGCGGTTCACCACCGCCTAGTGAAAGCCGGCCTGCGTTGCGACGCCAACATTGTGGTTGATACCGCGACCGCGCGTGACTCACATCACTTTGCATGTCTTATCGGTTATGGCGCCACCGCCGTGCACCCGTACTTGGCATACGAAGCGTTATACGACATGCGTCATCGCACCAGTGAAATCAGCGACGAGCGCACCGTCGGCGAGCTTCGCCGTGCGTTCCGTAAAGGCATTAACAAAGGCCTTTACAAAATCATGTCGAAGATGGGTATTTCCAGCATCGCCAGCTACCGTGGTTCGCAGCTATTCGAATCTGTGGGCTTGGCTGACGAAGTGGTTGACCTCTGCTTCACCGGCACCACCAACCGCGTTAAAGGTTCTGAGTTTGTCGATCTGCACAGTGACCAAGCTGGCCTAGCCAAATTGGCATGGAACAAGCGCAAGCCGCTAGACCAAGGTGGTCTACTGAAATATGTTCACGGTGGCGAATACCACGCCTACAACCCAGACGTGATTCAAACCTTGCACCAAGCCGTGCAAGATACCGACCGCAACGCATACGACCGTTACGCCACGCTTTGTAATGAGCGCCCAGTCACCACGATTCGTGACTTGTTCGCACTGAACTCAGACCGCGAAGCGATCAGCTTGGACGACGTAGAGCCGCTAGAAAGCATTTACAAACGCTTTGACTCGGCCGGCATGTCGCTAGGCGCACTAGCGCCAGAAGCGCACGAAGCCCTAGCTATCGCCATGAACCGCCTTGGCGGTCGCTCAAACTCAGGTGAGGGCGGAGAAGCTGTCGAGCGTTACGGCAACGAGAAAGTTTCAAAAATTAAGCAGATCGCGTCAGGTCGTTTTGGTGTAACGCCGCACTACCTAGTAAACGCAGAAGTTCTGCAAATTAAAGTCGCACAAGGTGCTAAGCCGGGCGAAGGTGGTCAGCTACCGGGTCACAAAGTGGTCGGCATTATCGCCAAGCTACGTTACGCGACACCGGGTGTAGCGCTAATTTCGCCACCGCCGCACCACGACATTTATTCCATCGAAGATCTAGCCCAGCTCATCTTTGACTTGAAACAAGTAAACCCGAAAGCGCTAGTATCTGTGAAGCTAGTGGCTGAGCCGGGCGTGGGTACTATTGCTGCCGGTGTAGCAAAAGCCTATGCCGACTTGATTACCATTTCTGGTTACGACGGCGGTACTGGCGCATCACCACTGACCTCAGTGCGTTATGCCGGTTCTCCGTTCGAGTTAGGTCTGTCTGAAACGCACCAAACCCTGCGCGCGAATGATCTTCGCGACAAAGTACGCGTACAAACGGACGGCGGCCTAAAAACTGGCCTAGACGTGATTAAAGCAGCCATCCTAGGTGCGGAAAGCTTCGGCTTCGGTACCGGCCCTATGGTTGCACTAGGTTGTAAATACCTCCGTATTTGTCACCTCAACAACTGCGCGACCGGTGTTGCTACGCAAAACAACGTGCTGCGTATGAAGCACTTCATCGGCCTGCCAGAAATGGTGATGAATTACTTCCGCTTCGTAGCCGAAGAGACCCGTGAAATTCTTGCCAGCATGGGCTACAGCTCGTTGGAAGAAATCATCGGTCAAACGCACTTGCTAGAAATTCTAGAAGGCAAAACCGAGAAGCAGAAGAAGCTAGACCTCAGCCCAATTCTGTCGACTGGCGGCTTGGTGGACAAAGCGCAGTACTGCGTAGCGCCACAAAACGACCCATACGACAAAGGTCTGCTTGCCGAGAAGATGGTTGAAGACATGCTCTCAGTTATCGAAAGCAAAGAAGGCGGCGCCTTCACCTTTGCTGTACGTAACACCGACCGCTCAATCGGCGCACGTGTGTCAGGTGAAATCGCACTACGTCACGGCAACCTAGGCATGGAAGACAAGCCGCTTAACGTGCAACTGCACGGTACTGCGGGTCAGTCATTCGGCGTATGGAACGCTGGCGGTCTGAACATGTACCTAGAAGGCGATGCTAACGACTACGTTGGTAAAGGCATGGCGGGCGGCAAGCTGGTGATTTACCCACCAGAAGGCTCCGGCTTTAAGTCGAATGAAGCCAGCATCATCGGTAACACCTGCCTATACGGCGCCACTGGTGGCCACCTATACGCGGCTGGTATGGCTGGTGAGCGTTTTGGTGTGCGTAACTCAGGTGCTACCGCGGTTGTAGAAGGCGTGGGCGACCACGGCTGTGAATACATGACCGGTGGCTGCATGGTTATTCTGGGCCAAACCGGCGTGAACTTCGGTGCGGGTATGACAGGCGGCTTCGCCTACGTGCTCGACGAAGATCGTCAGTTTGTTGATCGCTACAACAACGAACTGATCGACATTCATCGCCTCACCCCAGAAGCGCTAGAAGCGCACCGTCACTACCTGCGCAACATGATCGAAGCGCACGTAGAAGAAACCGGCTCAAGCTGGGCGAAAGAAATTCTGGCAGATTTCCGTACTTATCTGCCTAACTTCTGGTTAGTTAAACCTAAGGCCTCAGAAATTGGTGGCCTGCTAGACGCGCTTCTTAAAGCCGCGTAAGCCAGTAGGAAGGAAACACTAGATGGCAAACGTAATGCAATTTTTGGACGTACAACGTCACGACCCAGCAAAGGTCGCCGTAGATGTACGCCGCAAAAACTGGAACGAAATCTACGGCCAGTTCGACAAAGAAGAGTCGGGTCAACAAGCCGACCGTTGTTTGGCCTGTGGTAACCCATACTGCGAATGGAAGTGCCCAGTACACAACTACATTCCAAACTGGCTAAAACTGGTTGCAGAAGGCAACTTGTTTGAAGCGGCCGAGTTGTCACACAAAACCAACTCACTGCCAGAAATGTGCGGCCGTGTATGCCCGCAAGACCGCCTTTGTGAAGGCGCTTGTACGCTAAACGACGGCTTTGGCGCGGTAACCATCGGTTCGGTAGAAAAATACATCACCGACGAAGCCGTTAAACAAGGCTGGCGTCCAGACATGTCTGGCGTGGTGGCTACCGGCAAAAAAGTCGCCATCATCGGTGCAGGTCCTGCCGGCCTAGGTTGTGCCGACATCTTGGTGCGCAATGGCGTGCAGCCAGTGGTTTTCGACAAATACCAGCAAATCGGCGGCCTGCTTACCTTTGGTATCCCGCCGTTTAAGATAGATAAAGAAGTCGTACACACCAGCCGCGAAATCATGGAAGGCATGGGCGTTGAATTCCGCCTAAACACCGAAATCGGTAAAGACATTGGCTTCCAAGAGCTACTAGACGAATATGACGCCGTATTCCTAGGCATGGGCACCTACAAATACATGAAAGGTGGCTTCCCGGGTGAAGACATGGACGGCGTATTCGAAGCGCTGCCGTTCCTAATCTCAAACATCAAACGCGTGATGGAAATCGAAAAGCCAGAAGATGAGTTCATCGACATGGCTGGCGAGCGCGTAGTCGTTCTAGGTGGTGGGGACACTGCCATGGACTGCAACCGCACCTCCATTCGCCAAGGCGCTGCTTCAGTCACTTGCGTATACCGCCGTGACGAAGAAAACATGCCTGGCTCTAAGCGTGAAGTTGCTAACGCCAAAGAAGAAGGCGTTGAATTCGCCTTTAATCGTCAGCCAGTAGAAATCGTTGGTGAGAACGGCAAGGTAACCGGTCTTAAAGTGGTTGAAACTCGCCTAGGTGAGCCAGACGAAAACGGCCGTCGTCGCCCAGAAGAAGTGCCGGGTAGTGAGCAGATCATCGAATGTGATCGTGTATTGATCGCCTTTGGTTTCCAACCAAGCCCGTCAGACTGGTTTGCCGACTTCAATATCTCGCTGCACGAAAACGGCCGCGTGATCGCCCCAGAAAAGCAAACCTTCCAACACCAAACCACGAACGAAAAAGTATTCGCCGGTGGTGACATGGTGCGTGGCTCAGACCTAGTAGTAACCGCCGTCTACGAAGGCCGCCAAGCTGCTGAAGGGATTTTGGATTACTTAGAAGTCTAGGGAAGCCCAAAACTCAGCAATAAAAAAGCCGGGCAATGCCTGGCTTTTTTATTGCTCGCTATATGTGATTTTGTATTGGGGAGTGGGTAGTCCAAGCGGTTTATAAAAGTGCTTTTCCAAAAGCACAGGAATACCCATAGCTGCTATCAAAAGTAGGTCGGGAGAATTGTTCGAGCTTTGAATCTGAGTGGTGTTGTGGGCTACGCCTTTATTGGCAAGAAAAAGCACATAGGAAAGCGCGGCTTCGGCGTCATCTCGGTTGCCCGAATAACAAGATATTGCGCCCTCGATGGGGACGCGGGGGAGCTCGAAATCCTCTATCACGATGTCGTCGTGGCGGGAATTTTTGCGCTCACGAAGCCTGGTGGGGTTTTGTGAGTTGAGCTGGAGCCCTAAAAACTCTAAACAAGCTCTGCAGTGCATTATTCCAGACTCAATGGCGGGATTGGTCCAAGCAGTCGAGAGCCCTTGAACGCGAGTTTTGCCGTTTAGCAAGATTTCTAGTGGCTGAGGTGTGGTGATTGTAGATAAGTACTGTAGGACAACTTTAAGAGTGTCTATGGCCATCATCCTGTGTGGCAGGACTTTGTGTAGGTACTCATCTTTGTCCATATGACTTCTCAGGGCTATTTGGATTTGCGATCTGAGTAATCGCCTAAGTCTTTTGCACCCATATAAATTTCCATTGCTAGGAAGATCACTACCAGTGCACCAAGCACTAGCGAAATTTTAACCGGGGCGTTCTCAGTGCCGACCAGTAGGAAAGAGATAATGGCGCCGACTAGGGCGATAACCATATAGATTGGGGTGAGGTTGTTTGGGCGTTTCATGTTTCGTCCGTGCCCCATTTGTTGGGGCGTATAAAAGTATAAAGCCGCTATTTTAGCGGCTTTACGGTTATGGTGCTTCTTGCCGTTCTTTTAAGCGTTGCTGCATTCGCTCGCGGGCGGCTTGGCGCTCGGCGGGAGTCATGTTTTTCCAGCGTTCTTTTAGTTTTTTACGCTGATGCGGCGGCAGTTGTTCCCAGTGCTCACGTAGCGCTTCGCGCTGTTCTGGCGGTAGCTGTTTAAAGTTCTTGAGGCGCTTTTTCAGCGCTTTGCGCTCTTCTGGACTGAGTTCTTGCCAGCGTTGGGCGCGTTCTTGCAGTTTTTGTTGGCGCGGCTCGGGAATATCGTTCCAGCGTTCTTTAACGGGCGCGAGGGTTTGTTGCTCGGCGTCAGATAGCTCGTCCCAGTCTAGGGCGAGAGCGGGTGTGC
>JAPPPA010000254.1 GCA_028817755.1 Gammaproteobacteria bacterium
AAAGCTGAGCATGCTCAGCTTCCCACGCATAACGCTGCTCTGACATATGCCGAGCATGAACGTCAGTTAACGAACCCGCCGCGAAATTAAAACCATTTTCTTCATCTTGAACGGCGACACCGCGTGCCAACACCCACATGTATGTGTTGTTTGCCTTTTCCAGACGAAACTCGGCCTTCATTACCGCACTCTCGCCAGCTAAATGTCGCTCCACAATGCCGAGTATGCGAGGCAAATCATCTTTATGAATTTGGGAGAACCACCAATCTTTCGTCTCTGTCACTTGGTCTCGGCGATAACCCAACATATTGAGTCCGCGGTCAGACACCGTCATAACCTCGGTGTCTAAATCCCACTCCCAAATACCATCATTCGCAGCTTCTTGAACCGACTTAAGGCGCTTCACGCTGCGCTGTAACTTTGCTTGCAGCGACTTTTCTTCAGACTTGTCTTGAATGCTCCACAGGCCTCTCACCTGCAAATCTTCACTGGGCGCCGAGGCATAGCGCAAAAACAGCTTATGCTCTCCTGCGGCCTCATCTGGGACTGTGCAATCCAGCTTGTAGTGATCAGTGTTCGAACAGGAGGTTAGCGTTCGGTAAAACTCCGTTAAATCAGCTTCCGGGTACTTGTCCTTCCAACGCTGCCAGCCCGCTGACTCAACAGCAACCTCGCCTTCGGTATTGATCGCCACAACCAACATATTCATGGAGGCAAGGTAACGCTGCACCCACTCCATTGGTTTTAGTGATAACTGCATCCCCATACAGAGCCCTAAATACTCAACTAATGGCCGGCAGCAGCCGACTCTACCGTTTTAAAGCGGTAAATCTGATATGGCGCTTGGCTCAGCTTATGTTTGCTAGAGCGGCCAATCACGTGATGCAAAGCGCTACACGTGAAGTACAAGTAATTATCGGGCCCGTAAGACATGCCATCAGGCCAACGAATAGAGGCAGACTGGATAAGCGTTTCTAAACTGCCATCTTCAGGGCGCAAGCGATGGATCGCATCATGTCCTGGGTCGGTCAAATAAACGTTTCCGGCATTATCCGTGGTAATGCCATCGGTTTCGGGCTTAGCCGCCCAGTCTTCTACGCGCGCCTGCAACTGCTCCTCGCCAAGCTCAATATTGAGCAAGTCCACAACCCGCGCGCGGTACATTCGTGTTGCGGTTACGGCAGCAAAATAGAGCCACTCGTTTTGGCGATCAAGGGCAATCGAATCCACGCCTGGGCGAATCGCAAACAAACCGAAGATCTCCATCTTCCGCCCCTGCACAACCGGGATATAAGGCTCTGCTTCTACTGAAACATGCCCTTCCAACACTCGGCGTGCGCGTTTATTCACTACGTCATAAATCAGAATGGCAGGCGTCTTGCCCATAATGCTGGCATCAGCAATAAAGATGGTATTGCCGTCGGTAGTGACTTGGAAATCATTTAAATGCGACAAGCGCGGCGCCACATCGCGGTCGAAGTCGTATTGATGCACGACTACGCCGGTTTCAATATCGAATGCCAACAAGCGCGGCTGGCCTAAGCCGTGGTTCGCGTTATCTAAAGTCCAAAGTCGGTCTTGCCGGTCAATCCGCAAAGACAACACATTCTGAAAATAGCGTGGCTCGCCGTCACCCGTTTGAAACTCAATCGAAGGCCACGGCAACGCTTTGCCATCCACCAGCTCTGCCACTTTTACTGTGGGTTTGCCTTCAGGGTGATAGGTAAAGAACACACGCCCCTGATCACTTACCGCGATGTTGCCGGGCGGTGCGGGCAAATCAGCGACTAGCTCAAGTGCGCCGCTGTCCATTGTCGGCGTCATCTGCATGACAGGAAATGGCTCACCTCCTCCGTAACGAAGTTTCACCATTAACGGAATCGCCACCAGCAATAGCAGCACTACGAGTAGGACTTTTCGCACTCAAGTCTCCTTTGCGCACTTTGAATATAGAGCGCCTTTGTTATGAGGTAAAATTACGCTAATTCGCGCGTTTTGCCTATACAAAGTTGTTTGTCTAACCGAAACCGAACAACTGTAACGCTGCACTCTCAGTTTAAAAGACTCGTATTCCGTGAAAGACCAACTCGTTACTGCCATTGAACAGGCACTAGAAAAGCTCAGTATTCCCCTACCCGCCAAAGGCATTGTGATTGAGCGTACACGCGACGCCGCGCATGGCGACCTTGCCAGCAACATTGCCTTGGTGAGCGCTAAAGCCGCGGGCAAAAACCCACGTGAGCTCGCCACCAACCTAGTGGCTGAACTAGAAGGCACCGCCGGTATTACCAAAATGGAAATTGCTGGCCCGGGCTTTATCAACTTCTTTCTAAGTAGCGATGCCGCCACCCAAGTGGTGAAAGATGCTCTAGCCCAAGGCTCACAGTTTGGCGAGAACAACAGCGCCAGTAAGCAACGCGTACAAATCGAATACGTTTCAGCCAATCCAACTGGCCCACTACATGTAGGCCACGGCCGCGGTGCGGCTTACGGCGCCTCACTCGCC
>JAPPPA010000183.1:0-1781 GCA_028817755.1 Gammaproteobacteria bacterium
GCTTGGTAATCACATAAATCACGACCAAGCGCAGATTGGTTCGTCGCGACAAACACGGACCAACCATTTTGATTCAATTTCGCAATCGCTTCTAAGCTGCCAGGAATGGCATGCCACTCAGCCGCACTTTTAATATAAGCATCGCTGTCTTGGTTAATGACACCATCACGGTCTAAGACAACGACTTTCATATTTCAGTCCTTAGCTCAGCGTTTAACTTTGAAGCAGCGATATATCTGCGACAGAAGAAAGTGCTTTGCGAATATTACGAAGCAGGGCCAAACGGTTATTACGAACCGCTTCGTCTTCAGCCATGACCATGACGTCAGTAAAAAACTGATCTAACGGTTGCGCTAAAGCGGTTAACGCATTGAGCGCTTCGGCGTAGGCCTGTTTAACAACCGCGGCTTCTACTTGTGGCAGTGTGTTTTGCAAAGCCGTTTGTAGTGCTTGTTCAGCCGATTCGCTTAGTAGGCCAGCATCAATATCCAAGCTGCCTTCGCTGGCTTCTTGTTTACGCAAGATATTACCGGCGCGCTTATTTGCTTCAGACAAACTCGCCGCGGCATCACTTTGCATAAAGTCATTGACGGCTTGGGCACGGGTTTGGATATCAGCCGGGTTTAAAGGCGCCACTTCTAAAACAGCAGAGAAGGCGCGACCATCAATACCTTGGTCTTTAGCGAGCACACGGGCGCGTTCGCTAATAAAGGTGACCAAGTCGGCGGTGATTTCGTCAGCCTTTGCGTTTACTGGTTGTGCAGCCACGGCTTTCGCCAACCATTCCTCTAAGTTAATAGTCAGGGGTAGTTCTTGGCAAAGACGCAATACACCAATCGCAGCACGACGTAGCGCAAATGGATCTTTGTCGCCAGTTGGCTTTTTGCCGATAGCGAAAATACCGGCCAGCGTATCGAGTTTATCGGCTAACGAAAGTAATGAACCGGTGAGGTTGCTAGGCAAATCATCACCGGCAAAACGTGGCTGGTATAAGCCTTCAATAGCTTCGGCAATTTCAGTGCTGTGGCCATCATTTAAGGCGTAGTAGTAACCCATACGGCCTTGTAGTTCTGGCATTTCATAAACGGCATGGGTGAGTAGGTCGCAGCGAGAAAGTTTGGCCGCGATTTCTACGTTTTTAGCATTACCATTGCAGGCTTTCGCCAGCTCAACACCAAGCGAAGCAACGCGTTCGGTTTTTTCGGCTAAGGTACCCAATTCTTTTTGGAAAACAACGGTTTGCAGTTTTTCCAAACGAGAAATAAGCGGTTCTTTTTTGTCTTGTTCCCAGAAGAAAAGGGCGTCTTCCAAACGTGGTTTAACCACGCGCTCGTTACCTTTTTGAATTTCTTCTGGTGCTGAGCTTTCTAAGTTAGACAAGGTAATAAAGTGCGGCAGTAAGTTGCCGTCTTTATCTTCTACTGGGAAGTATTTTTGGTGATCTTCAATAGTGGTGGTGATCACTTCTGGAGGCATGGCCATAAACTTGTCTTCAAAGCCGCCACTAATCGGTACCGGCCACTCAACCAGTGCCGAGACTTCTTCAAGTAGACCACTATCAATACGCGCTTGGCCACCTAGGCTAGCGGCGGTTTTTTCTACCGCGTCTTTAACTTGGGTTTGGCGCGTTTCAAAATCAGCAACCACTTTGGCATTCAACAATGCTTGTTGGTATTCACCGGCATTATCAATGGTGATGGCTTCTGGAGCATGGAAACGATGACCACGGCTTTGATTGCCAGCAGCAACATCAAGAATGGAAGTTTCTACGACCTGATCGC
>JAPPPA010000183.1:1791-2501 GCA_028817755.1 Gammaproteobacteria bacterium
TGCGACCAAACTCATCGCGGCCTTTGCCACAACGCATACGTTTGGCGATGGGTAGGCGTTTTAGGGATTCATTAATAATGCTCGGCAGTAAGTCTGCGGCAGCTTGGCCTTTTTCTTCGGCACTATAGGCTAGGCGTTCGCCTTTATCGGTGTCTTTACGGCCGAGTTGATCGAACTCAACACCACAAGAGCGGGCAAAACCTAACGCAGCAGGTGTTGGTTCGCCGTCTTTAAAGGCGGCTTTAACATTCGGGCCGAGCTTTTCGACTTGTTGGTCCGGTTGTTGGAACGGCAAGTCGCGAACAATTACTGCAAGACGGCGAGGGCTAGCGAATTTCTCAACAGCACCATGCGCTAGGCGCGCGTCTTTTAGGCCGTTTTCAATGCCGGTTGCTAAAGCGTCACGTAGTTTGCGTAGTGATTTAGGCGGTAATTCTTCACAGCCCAATTCAAACAATAAATCAGCAGAGCTCATTACTTGTCCTCCGCTTTTGCCATCGGGAAGCCTAAGGCTTCACGGCTTTCATAATATTTCTCGGCCACCGCTCGAGCCATCGCGCGCACCCGCAAAATATAGCGTTGGCGCTCAGTCACCGAGATAGCGCCGCGGGCGTCTAACAAGTTAAAGGCGTGTGAGGCTTTCATTACCATCTCGTAAGCCGGTAGCGCTAAATCAGCGGCCACTAGTTTTTGGCTTTCTTGTTCGTATT
>JAPPPA010000206.1 GCA_028817755.1 Gammaproteobacteria bacterium
CCTTCTTGGTTATTGACATCGCGGATGTCGGCGGGAATACCAATAGCCGTGGCGTTGCTGTTGCTTGCCGCCGCAAAGGCGATATCAGCCAATGAAAAAATCACACCGCCGTGCACGGTGCCGTGGCCGTTATGGTGCTCGGGCTTAATGGTCATTTCCGCAACAGCATTGCCGTTCTCGGCGCTAATAACCTCAATGCCGAGTAGGGTGGCAAAGCTGTCTTTGGCAATGAATTCGCTCATGTTTCTTGTGATCTACTAAAAATATAAAGTCCAACGCCGCCCAATATCGCACAGCTTGCAACGACGAGTTGTGAAGTAATGGGTTCGGCTAAGAATATTACGCCGCCAATCGCTGCAATAGCAGGCACGGTGAGTTGAACCGTCGCTGCGCTAGTTGCACGTAGTTTGGGTAATACGGCATACCAAATTGCATAGCCGGCGCCTGATGCCAAAGCGCCAGAAGCCAAGGCGTACAAACTGCCGGTTACGTCCCAGGTAGCGTTTTGCCATTTTGCGGCTTGCAGTAACAACACCATCGGGATCGCCAATACAAAGTTTCCGGCTGTAGCTTGCATGGGGTTTTGGGTAGCACGGCCATTCAGTGAATACACACCCCATGCAACCCCAGCGCCCAATATCATTAAACCAGCCAGTAACGGAGGCGCTGTGACACCGGGCAGGAACATGATGAGTAAGCCAATCACTGCCATCACAACGCCTAGGGTTTGAACCCGGCTTAGGCGCTCTCCGGTAAATAACCCGTAAGCAATCATCGTGGTTTGCACGGCACCAAATAGTAATAAGGCGCCTGCTCCGGCGGATAGATCAACATAGGCAAAGGAAAACGCAGCCGCATATACAAATAAAGCCGCAGCTGAAAACCAACTGCCCTCTAACGTAAAGCGGCGACTGCTAAGGAAGCCGAGTAACGCGAGCGTAGCTGCGCCAGAGATAATACGAATGCTGGTAAAGCTGGCCGGGTCTATATTGGTTTCAGCTAACGCTAGGCGACACAGCAACGAGTTGCCGGCAAAGGCAACCATCGCAATCGTAGTGAGTAAGGCTGAAGACATCGTGGAGACGTAAGGTGAGTTAGTCAGTTTCGAACTCGCTTTCTAATTTCTCGATTTCCTCCAGCACGCTTAAAAACTTCGCTCCGAATGGCGTGACCTTGTATTCCACACGCAGTGGCACCTCGTTATAAGTGATGCGTTCTAAGATGCCAAAGCTGAGGTTTTTTCTTAGGCACTCATTCAGCACTTTGGTCGATAACCCTTCTACTGTGCGCACCATTTCACCCGGCCGATTGATGCCGTTGGCGAGTAATCGATAGACCGTAAGCGACCATTTACAGCCATAAATGGTCTCAACCATCCGCGCACTGCGCTCAGGGGCAGATTTTCTTGAAAATTGTTTTTCCTGAGTTTTCATTAACATGTACCAAAAAGTACCTACTAGACCAATTTGTTCTTACTTTTCAATAAGATACTGAATTACATAAGCTGAATCCACACTTTGAAAAACACCTGTGGAGGTAACTTTATGGAAAGCGTAAATCAACCTACAGCATTAGTGCTTGGCGGTTCCAGTGGTATGGGATTAGAGACGGCTAAGCAGCTATTGGCCGAGGGCATTAAAACCACCATTGTTGGCCGTTCGGCTCACAAGCTCGCGAAGGCCGAGCAGGATTTATCGGCGAGTGGTTTAACCACGCTTCAAGCTGACCTGTATGACGAAGCTGACGTGCAGCGGCTGATCGATTTCGTGAACAGCGGCGATCAGCACATTAAGTATTTTGTGAATGCGGCGGGTTACTTCAACCCTAAGCCTTTTCTTGATCACCAAGCCGCGGATTACGACATTTACCTTGGTCTAAACCGAGCGGCTTTCTTTATCTCTCAGGCTGTCGCCCAAAACATGGTTAACCAGGGTGGCGGCTCTGTGGTTCACATCGGCTCCATGTGGGCAAAGCAGGCCATTAAAGCCACGCCGTCGTCGGCCTACTCAATGGCTAAGGCGGGTTTGCATGCGCTAACGCAGCATATGGCGATGGAGTTGGCGGATCATGGCGTGCGGGTTAATGCCGTTTCTCCGGCGGTGGTTAAAACGCCGATTTATGAAGCGTTTGTGGAGCCGGACGTAATGGATGAAACTTTGGCGTCGTTTGATCCATTCCACCCCATTGGCCGTGTTGGCGTACCGAGTGATGTGGCTAATGCAGTGCGCTTTTTATTACTAGAAAACGCCAGCTGGGTAACTGGCGCTGTTTGGGATGTGGACGGCGGCGTAATGGCCGGAAGAAACTAAATGACGATACCGAGAAAGGGTGATGTCCCTTTCTCGGCTGTTATTCATTGGCACAAAGAATAATGGCCTAGAACAGATGGAGTAGCAGCAAACCAAGGGCTGCTGGCATGGCCTGAAGATAGAGCATCGTCTTGTTGGCGGTCGCAGCGCCATACATGCCAGCAACTACCACGCAGGCGAGGA
>JAPPPA010000099.1 GCA_028817755.1 Gammaproteobacteria bacterium
TGGCGCTTAGCCAGTTGACTCGTTGCATAAAGCGCCAATTCCTGCGCTTTTTCTAAATCATGCTGGCCATCCAGCGCCTGCCAAACCTGTCGATAACCGACTGCTCGTATAGCGGGCAATCCTTCATGCAAATCACCTCGCTCATATAGCCCTCGTACTTCATCAACAAAGCCGTTTTCGAACATCTGTGTTAAGCGCAAAGCAATGCGCTCATGCAATAACTCTCTATCGGGCGCCACCACCAGCTTTAAAACCGGCCAAGGCAACGCCTGAGACTTCTTGCCCTGCCAGAGTTCAGTTAGTGACTTACCCGTCATGGTAACCATCTCTAGCGCACGTAATACGCGTTGAGGGTTTTGCAGCTCCACTCGCTCAGCACCATTAGGGTCCCGCTGTTGCAATTCAGCAACCAGCGCATCCAAGCCCTCTTGTTCAAGCTTTTCAGACAACTGCCGGCGCAAAAGTTCATCCGTGGAAGGAAGATCATCTAACTGAGACAGCGCACGGTAGTAAAGCATGGTGCCGCCTACCAATAGAGGAATACGTCCCTGCGCATGGATATCTTTAATTGCAGCAAAACAATCTTCACGAAACTGCCCAGCAGAATAGCTTTCAGTAGGCTCACAAATATCAATAAGACGGTGCGGTGCTTTCGCCTGTTCTGCCCTCGTCGGTTTGGCACTACCTACGTCTAAGCCTCGATAAACCAGGGCCGAGTCGACGCTAATAATGTCGCAGGGGAACTGCTCGACCAAATCCAACGCCAAAGCGGTTTTGCCAGAGGCCGTTGGCCCCATCAGCATAATCACCGGCAAGGCAGCCATTACTGGCCTCGCATAAAGAATGCGTCTAGCGCTTTCATACTGAGTTGCACCCAGGTTGGGCGCCCGTGATTACATTGCCCGCTACGCGGCGTGGCTTCCATATCTCGCAGCAGCGCATTCATTTCAGCATGCGTAAGCTGGCGGTTTGCCCTAACCGAACCGTGACAAGCCATGGTCGATAGCTTCTCTTCTAGAGCATGGGTGAGCCGATCCGCACCCAAGTTTTCCATCAAGTCCGACAACACATCGCGCACTAGCGCTTCAATATCGGCATTGACCAACAGCACAGGCACTTCCCTAACCGTTACGGTTTCAGGACCCAGCCTTTCCAACACAAAACCGGCCTGTTTAAAGATTTGATAGTGCTGCTCAACCTGCTCAGCTTCCCGGTCACTGACTGACACGCGCGCTGGCACCAGCAAAGGTTGGGATTGAATGCCATCACCACCAAATTGCAGTTTTAGGCGCTCATACACAATACGTTCATGCGCGGCGTGCATATCCACCAACACAAGACCTTGTTCGTTTTGCGCCAAAATATAGATGCCATGTAACTGACCTAAGGCGTAGCCCATCGGCGGCATCGTAGCGTCACCCGAATCACCAATAGCCTCGCCATTCATGATCCCGGCAAACGGCATGGCGCCGCCACCACCGCTCGCCACATTCACCTGGCCGGCCGCACCAAAACCCTGAGGCCGGTAGCTGGGAGCTGCCCGCTCACCCAAGAGTAAACTTTCTCCAGTCTGCTGCTGACCAAGCGCCATGGGCTGTTGCTCTGGCGCTGTCCATTGAGGCTGACTCAAACCTGCCCCATCGCCTCGGTTTGTTAAGGCAACATCGCCTTGACCTTCAGCGCCGCCCCGAGCGTCCTCTAGCACCTTGGCTAGATTACGCATTAAGAAATCATAAACGCCTCGGCTATTGCGAAAGCGCACTTCATGTTTGGTCGGATGGACGTTGACGTCGACTTCTTTAGGGTCAATTTCTAAATAGAGTACGTAAGCTGGCTGACGACCGTGGAACAACACGTCGTGATACGCCTGCCGCACGGCATGAATAACAAGCTTGTCGCGGATAGCACGGCCATTCACATAGAAGTGCTGCATATCCCCTTGGCTACGCGAAAACGTAGGTTGGCTAATCCAGCCCCACAAACGCAAATCACCCACATCAATATCGACATATAAGCTTTGCGACACAAAAGGTGCGCCAACCAACTCTGCGATTCGATGTTCTTGGGTTTCGCGGCTCGCTGCAGGCGGCAAACGAAAACGCGGCTTGCCGTTATGGCGCAAACTGAAACCGACGTCATAACGTGACAAAGCCAGTTTGCGAACCGTTTTTTCAATATGATCAAATTCTGTTCGCTCTGCGCGCATGAATTTGCGGCGCGCGGGCGTATTGAAGAACAGGTCACGCACTTCAATCGTAGTGCCTTTCGGATGCGCAGCAGGTTGCGGCCCTTGCCAGTCGCCACTGCCATCGCCAACCAATTCCGATGCATCTTCGCCTTCGGATGCTGAAGCAATGCGAAGACGCGCAACCGAGCCGATACTCGGCAATGCTTCACCACGAAATCCCAGCGAGCCGACAGCTTCTAAATCTTGCAGGCTACTGATTTTGCTCGTTGCG
>JAPPPA010000122.1 GCA_028817755.1 Gammaproteobacteria bacterium
TTACCACACAAACAGCTGGACGAGGGTCCCACTCTGCGGTGGTGTTATCTAGCTGGCCGTCAATCGCAGCATTGCACAATGCAGTTAAGTCCGACTGTAGGCGCGACATAATCGGCTGGGTTTCAGGGTCGCCAAAACGGCAGTTGTATTCCAGTTCTTTTGGCGTGCCATCTGGGCCGATCATCAAACCAGCGTAAAGAAAGCCGGTGTAGTCAATGCCTTCGGCAGCCATGCCTTCAACCGTTGGAATCACCACTTCTTGCATCGCGCGGTCGTGAATTTCTTGGGTCACTACCGGGGCAGGAGAGTACGCACCCATGCCGCCGGTGTTCGGGCCAGTGTCGCCGTTAAGTGCGGCTTTATGATCTTGTGAGGTAGCGAGCGGCAGAATGTTTTTGCCGTCTACCATCACAATAAAGCTGGCTTCTTCACCCACCAAGAACTCTTCGATCACAACGCGATGACCCGCATCGCCAAAGGCGTTACCAGCGAGCATGTCGTTAACCGCGTCAATCGCTTCTTGCTCGGTTTGTGCCAAGATTACGCCTTTACCTGCGGCTAGGCCGTCGGCCTTCACAACAATCGGTGCGCCTTGCTCTTTAATGTAAGCAACAGCTTCATCAATTTGCGTGAAGTTGCCGTAAGCCGCGGTTGGAATGTTGTGGCGCGCCAAAAAGTCTTTGGTGAACGCTTTAGAGCCTTCCAGTTGTGCCGCGCCCTTGCTAGGGCCAAAGCAACGCAAGCCAGCGTCAGTAAAGGCGTCAACAACGCCTGCTACTAATGGGGCTTCTGGGCCAATAATGGTGAGCTCAACGCCTTCTGCTTTCGCTAGCGCGAGCAAGCCGTCGATATCTTCTGCACCTACAGCCACATTACGTAGCTTAGGTTCTAGTGCGGTACCGGCGTTGCCCGGTGCTACCAATACTTCAGTGACATGTTCTGCCTGTGCTGTTTTCCAAGCCAAGGCGTGTTCGCGGCCACCGCCGCCTACTACTAATACTTTCATTGTCATATCCAGTTTCGAAACTCACATCGCTTGATAAATAAAGATGTGAGCGGTTTCGCAGAAGTGGCCTAGCAAGGCAGCGTGTAGTTTGGGAAGCGCAGTGTACGCGGTTGTACATGAGCATTCACAAGCTGCGCGCCAACGCCGCTAGGGCGCTTCTGCGGAAGCGCGTTTTTTAGTGGCGGAAGTGGCGCATGCCGGTGAAGACCATGGCGATATTGGCCTCATCTGCGGCCGCGATAACTTCGTCATCACGAATCGAACCGCCCGGTTGAATCATTGCGGTAATGCCCGCTGCGGCTGCCGCATCAACACCATCACGGAATGGGAAGAAGGCATCTGAGGCGAGCACAGAGCCCGGTACTTCTAGGCCTTCGTCGGCTGCTTTAATGCCAGCGATCTTAGCGCTGTAAACGCGGCTCATTTGGCCAGCGCCGACGCCGATGGTTTGTTGGCCTTTGGCGTAAACAATGGCGTTTGATTTCACAAACTTGGCGACGCGCCATACAAATTTAAGGTCGCGCATTTCGTCTTCGGTAGGAGCGCGCTTGGTGACGACTTTTAGTTCGTCGTCGCTCACTGCGCCAAGATCACGATCTTGTACCAGTAGGCCGCCGTTAATGCGTTTAAGGTCGTAGCTAGGCACGGCTTCATTCCACTGGCCGGTTTCTAGAACGCGAACATTGGCTTTGGCTGAAAGCACCTCGGCGGCGTCAGCATTCACGCTTGGCGCAATAATCACTTCGACAAATTGACGATCGATAATGGCTTTAGCGGTTTCGGCGTCTAGCGCTTGGTTAAAGGCAATAATGCCACCGAAGGCTGAGGTTGGATCGGTTTGGAAGGCTAAGTCGTAGGCCTGCAATAGGTTGTCACCTAGCGCTACGCCGCAAGGGTTGGCGTGTTTCACGATCACGCAGGCTGGTGCTTCTGGGAAGGCCTTAACGCATTCCAACGCCGCATCTGCATCCGCTAGGTTGTTATAGCTTAGGGCTTTGCCTTGAAGTTGCTTGGCAGTGCCGATGGCTGGCTCAGTCGCGCCTGCTTCTTTAAAGAATGCGGCTTTCTGATGCGGGTTTTCGCCGTAGCGTAGGCTTTCTTCCAACTTGAATTGGGTGTTGAAAGTGTCTGGCCAGTCACGCTTCTCGCCGTCGTCAGCAATGCGGCCCATGTAGTTAGCAATCGCACCGTCGTAGGCGGCGGTTAGGGCGTAAGTTTTAGCGGCTAACTTAAAGCGGGTGGCACCGCTAAGCTGGTTGCCGTTGGCATCCATTTCCGCCAATAGGTTTTCGTAGTCGCTTGGGTCAACCACCACGGCGGCGCCGTCGTTGTTTTTAGCGGCAGCGCGCAGCATGGCTGGGCCACCAATATCGATGTTTTCAATCGCTAGCGGCAGTGGGCAGTTTGGGTCGGCTACGGTTTGCTCGAACGGATCTAGGTTAACCACCAG
>JAPPPA010000322.1:0-9907 GCA_028817755.1 Gammaproteobacteria bacterium
CTGTGACAGCCGCAGCAATTATTTCGAATGCAAAAGAATATTGGCGTCAGTTTTATGACGAGCAGCATGAGGGACTTGTTGCCTACCTAGTGATGAAAAAGTATTTCACTTTAGTCCAGCCCTAGCTAAAGCTTTTCTTTTTATCCTAGAGCCCGCTAGTGGTGCCGCAATTTGATCAAGGTTAAGGGTTGTTTATGCCTTGATTTAGTCGCTTATACCTGGCTCGTGGACTACGGCTGTCGCCAGTTTTGATCCAGAGCGCGTAGTAACTTAAAAGGTGCTTCGATTTCCTAACTGCGGTGGTTTTCTTCCCTGCGACTAACCCAATAGCTGTTAATAAACCTGCGAGAAGTACCGGAAGCGTACGTGTAATTAGGACAAGACTGTGACCAGGCAAGCTGGAAAGCCAGCTAGGTGAGTGTTTTCTCACGAAATTATGTTTCGAGATAATAACTTCTGACTTGGTCAGGGCTTTGGTTTCGGAGGAGCTGCGGCTGGCGCCACCATGCAGGTGGGTAATTGCTACGTTTGGGTTGTATGCCACCTTAAGGTGGTTTTGCCAAGCTCGTTTGCAAAGGTCTACGTCTTCACAGTACATCCAGAAAGAGTCGTCCCAGCCGCCCAGTAGGTCGTAGTGATGCCGTTCTACCATTACCACAGAGCCTGAAATCCAATCGCATTCGGTAATTTCTTTGAGATCAGCGCGAGGTGATGGATATTTTTCCGGGAACAAGCGTTGCGCAATTGCCCTCGTTAGGCCGAATGTGGTCCATAGGTTGTCAAAGTAGCCAAACGCCCTTTGGTTTCTGCCTTTCCCATCTAGTTGTCTGCAGCTAAGCAAGCCAACTTGAGGGAGCTCTTTCTTGCTACTAAGTAACTTAGAGAGCTGCCCTGGTGTTACTAAGGTGTCAGGGTTTAGGAAAAGTAGGACTTCGCCGGTAGCATGATTGGCTGCTAGGTTACAGCCATTGGCAAATCCTAAGTTACCTGCATTCTCGATAAACCTAACTGTAGGGTAGCGCTGTGAGAAAGCTACCATTTTCCCGTCGTTAGACTGGTTGTCGACCACGATTATTTCAGTGGCTAAGGTGTCCGGGTGCTCTGTTAGGAGTGAGTCAAGACAGGCCGATAGCTTCTCCCAACATCGATAGTTTACGATCAGTATGCTTACCATGGTGGGCATGGCTAAGTGTCTCGACTAGAAATAATAAGCATTAAGTTTAAAGCCTCGTTAGCCAGTGTTGGGCGCGGTAGACCCAAAAGTTTTGTTTAGGAAAGACTTGTTTAAGTACTTTAAGTAAGCGCTTTTGAGTCGTCTTGGATAGCTTTTTCCATGGGCGAAAACTAAGCAGCAACTTCCCTTCTTGTTGCCAGCTGTACTCAAAAACTGGTGACTGAGGCTTAGCAACGAACTCAGGCGCCGTGAAATTTGGGTTGTCTGATGCCAGTATGGTATTCAACCTGTCACCGACTTGGTCGGCGTCGAGATATTCGCGACATTTCTGTCGGGCTGCTATTTGTGCGTTTTGCTTGGGGTTGTCGTATAGGTTAGCGCAGTGGGATACGAACTCATCGAAACCTACTTTAAGGTCGTCAGCTGGACTATAGCCAGACATACCCTCTGAAATACCGATAACCGCTTTATCGCTCATTAATGCTTCTGGAAACGCTGTGCCCCCTGTTACGGGAAAGCTGTCGATATAAATCTTACATTTGGCAAGTAAGGTCAAATAACCCGTATATGGCATGTGTTTAAGGAAGGTTGTGCGGCGTCGATACCTTAGTCGGATAGGCCACCACCAGATATCCAGAAATTTTGCGCCTACAACTGTTAGTTCAAAACTAGGGGATTTTTTTAGCACTTCAGCTAGAAGCTTGGGTAGTGAGTGTTTGCCGTTGGGCTTGAACTTGTATGAAGAGGCGGCTGTTAAGGCTTGCTTGCCGGTTGAGCTTTCCAAGTGGTGCTCGGATAAAGGGATTCCGACAAATACGGACTTTTGTTCTGATTGCCTGCTTTGTCTAAGCGACCAGCCATAGCCGCTGATTTCTGCTACAAGATCCGTATCGGAGAAACCGACTGAAAACACATGGTCGGAATGGTTAACAAAAGTGACTCGCAATGCTGGATTGATAGCCTTGGCCGCCTTGATGGCTAAGGCTGTTTCTAGGTCATCGGGATGAATATATAGCACGGCCCGGTTATGCGCAGCGATTAGGCTGGCTGACTCGCTAATTCGCTCCAGCTGTTCGATACTTTGTAGCCTTATTACATTGCAGCCGAAAGCATCTTCTGCGTAATGCTTCTTGGGAGATGCGACCAGTACGGCAATGTTGTTTTGAGCCTTGCGGCTAGCAACATAGCGACGCATTAGGTTGGTATGGCCGCCTCCCGCATAAACGGTAGTGGCAATATGAATTTCGCCAGTGCTAGTTCTTTGGGGTTTGATGTTGAGCTGCGGCAGCTTGTCAAACAAAAGATTCTCTATATTGTCGTCGCGATAGATGCCGCAGGGGTTTTTCCATAGGTGCTGGCATAGCCACTTCCCCAAGAGGAAGGCTTCGTCAAACTCTTTGCTTTCAGCTATCAGCGCGGCTACATCGCCAAACAATGCATTAGTTTGCTCTTTGAACGTTGCCATATCCTTCACGGTCTATGCGATTGGGCGAGCAGGGTTGCCGATTACGGTGGTGCCCGCCGGTACATTTTTAGTAACGACAGCGCCTGCGCCTACCATTGCGTTTTCGCCAATGGTGATACCGGGAAGGATAACGGCACCAGCGCCTATGCTTGCCCCTTCTTTGATGGTGATTCCTAAAAACTCGTCGGGATAAACTTTGGATTTGGGATGTTTATCATTGGTAAAAGTGGCGTTAGGGCCGATGAAAACATTGTTTTCAAGACGCGTGCCATCCCATAAGAAAACCCCGGATTTAACTGTTACGTTATGGCCTATCTGCACTTCAGCTTCGACTAACGTGTGCGCGCAAATGTTGCAGTTATTGCCAATTTGAGCGCCTTCAAGCACTACGGCAAATTGCCAGATTCGAGTGTCGGTTCCGATTGTTTTGCTATTTACGTCTGCAAGTGGATGGATAAACATCGCATGACCTGTTTAGAAATTTTCGCTTTCGGGCTTGATCCAACGTTTGAGTACCGAGCCGGTTCGATAGTGACGGATACAGTATCGTAATGCCAGTAACGCCGGATAGGGCCGAACGCAGATGGCTTGTAGCCATAGCTTTGTGGCCTTTTGATAAGACTGGTGTTTAAACATGTTGGACAGTTGCTCGCCCCAATACCGAGCTAATACTTTGTTCTTTAACTTGAGTAGCCGAGCCGCTGCACTTAGATCCTCCGATAGAAGGGGGAGTGTTTCTCCTCGCTGCTGGCGTAAATAAACCTCTCTTGCGACCGAGGAAGAAAATAGCTGAACGCCCGCATTCTTTCGTGAGATGTTGTCTGTGTGCATACGTCTCAGTGTGAGCTGAGCATTAACTAGGCGGACTTCGCCTTGACTGCTTAGACGTAACCAGTATTCAAAGTCTTCAGCATGGACGTAACGCTTATCATAGCCACCCACTTGCTTGGCTGCGGCGGCGTTAAACATGACGGTTGGATGGCCTACTGTGTCACCAGCTAGTAGATTGGCTTCAGTGACGAGTGTTGTGGAGCTGTCTTTAAGTGAGAGTTTTGTGTTGAGAAGATCGCGTGCTTCCGTTGCTGACGAAGCAGAAAAATTGGCGAATTCGGTAGCCAATAAAACGGTTTGGGGATTGTCTTTGATAGCATGATACTGGAGCTCTAGTCGTTGAGGGTGCATTAAGTCATCAGCGTCGATTCGAGCAATCCAGTGGCCGCTGCACTGTGACAAGCCTCTATTTAGAGTGTCGATAAGATTGGAGTGGGCTTTATCAAGTATCTTGAAGCGTTGGTCAGCAGCTATGGCTTGGCACGCGACATCCACCGTATTGTCTGTAGAGCCATCATTGACTAAGATGACTTCGTAGTCATCAAACGTTTGGGCCTTGATGGAAGCGATGGTGTCGCCTATATATTGCTCTGCATTGTAAGCAGGTAGCAGTATTGAAATGCTTGTACTGGACATTGCTGGTTCTAGTTAAACTTATTGCAGGCGGTAATGATTTGCTCTACCTGATCATCGCTAATAGTGGGACTCATTGGTAGGCTCATCACTTCTTTAGCTAGTCGCTCGGCTATTGGAAAATCCAGTTTCTTGTAATGGTTGTAAGCGCCCTGTTTGTGGGGCGGTGTTGGGTAGTGGATAAGTGTGGCAATGCCGTTGCTTTGTAAGTGGTGTTGTAATTCGGCTCGGTGTTGGCAGGTCACGACGTACAAATGCCAACAATGGCCGTTAGGGTGTTGCGGCGCTGTAGGTAACTGCATGAGTGGGTTACTAATACCGTCTGAGTATAGTTGTGCAATGGCTCGACGACGCTCGGTGTCGGCGTCTAGGTAGCGTAATTTGACGGAAAGCATTGCCGCCTGGATTTCGTCTAAGCGGCTATTGCAACCTTTTAGGTTATGCACATAGCGTACTTTAGAGCCGTAGTTAGCAATTTGGCGTGCTGTGTCCGCTACTTCAGCATCGTTCGTAGTAATCGCTCCCCCGTCGCCTAGTGCACCAAGGTTCTTGCCGGGATAGAAACTAAATGCTCCGGCGTTCCCGGAAGCACCTACCCTCAAACCGTTTGATATAGCACCGTGGGCTTGTGCGCAATCTTCTAAAACGAGCAATCCGTATTCTCGTGCTAGCGAGTCAATCGCGCTAGTGTCGCAAGCTTGGCCATATAGATGGACAGGTAATAAGGCTTTGGTCTTGCTGGTGAGGGCATGTTTAAAAAGCTCAGCGGTGACGAGATGAGTGTCTGCCGATGGCTCTACAAAAACGGGGTTTAGACCGGCTTGCGAAATCGCTAGTACTGATGCGATATAAGTGTTTGCGGGTACCAAAACCTCGTCGCCCGGATGTAACTTGCTTAGTTCGATCCAAGCTTTAAGGGTGACTGTTAACGCGTCCAGCCCATTAGCTACACCAACACAGTGGGCGGAGCCGCAATATTCAGCGAACTCCTTTTCAAAACTATTCAGTTTCTCGCCGTTGAGGTACCAGCCGGATCGAATGACTTCGGATGCTGCTGATATCAGTTCATCCTGATAGCGTTGATTGACTGTTTGTAGATTTAGAAAATCAATCATGATCGGCATTCATTTTGGAATGCTTGATAGTCGCGAATGTAGTCACTTTCGTCGTAATGGGTATTGGCAAGCACCAAAAGTACACAGTCCTCAGAGAAATCGTGCATTTCCCGCCATAGCATTGCATCAAGCAACAATCCTTGTTGCGGGTTGTCTAGCCAAACATCCTCACTTTCGGTGCCGTTGTCTAGCCGAATGCGGCATTTTCCAGAGACTGGAATGAGAAGTTGTTTTAATTCACGGTGGGCATGGAAGCCCCTGCTAACGCCTTCTTTTGTGTTAAACAAGTAATAGACGCGCTCAATGCTAAAGGGGATGTTTTTGTGTGACTCTAGCGCTACGAGACTGCCTCTGTTGTCGCCGTGCCACTGTAGGTCCACAAATTGTATAAGGGGCATTTCTACATCTTCCTGATCAACTTTGACGTTGCTGCTCGTGACAGTTGATTGCTTGTTTGTAAAAGCTGATTTGTCTATTCCGAAAAGCTTCCGTACCGCAAGTCGATATTATTTGTTGTCGTATGAGTCGCGGATCGTGCTTAATTTTTCCACGATATAAATTTTCGAGATGGTCGGCAATCTTGGTGTGGTTTTTAACTTCCGCCAACGCACCTGTATTAGGGGTAAGAATATCTTCGGTGCCCCCGTGCCGGGTGGCTACAACAAATAGCCCACATGCTTGGGCCTCTAATACTGATACAGGGAGGCCTTCTGCAATGCTTGTAATGACAAAGCAATTGTGACCTTTCATATGTGAAGGGACGTCTTGGCGATCAATTCTGTCAACTAGTCTGATCTCATTCTGAAGTGTCAAATCGGCTATTTTTTTTAAAATTGCATTGTATTCGCTGCCCCATATTTTGAGGCCGGCTAAAGTCAATTGGAAATTGATTTTGCGCTGTTTCAATTCATAAAGCGCCTTGAGTAGCGTTGAGTGGTCCTTTAATGGGGAGGCTGCACCAATTGATATAATGCGCAATTTTTCACTAGGTTGATAGGCTGCGCAAACCTTCTCAAATATGGTTTCGTCTACAAAGTTATATATCAGTCTGGGCTCAACGTGGATATCGCTCATTCCTAGCTGGCGAACCTTGTCATAACCAAGAGATAGAACTTGGTCAGCTGTTGAAAAAGCGTCCTTAATCTCTCTCCGCATAAATTTCGGAAAATTTGCCAGATGGAATGGTGAATGTTCTGTAATTACATATGGGATATCGTACTTTTTACTTATGTGATATGCCGCTAATCCACCCATCTTTACGGTGTGAGCATGCAAAATGTCAGGCCTCCAACCGCTAGAAAGTAGTTCGTCGAACGCGCGTAGATAGACGCGGATACGCTGCTTGTATCTAAATCGTTTGATGGGGTTTAGTGTGGACTGGTTAATCTCAAGCAACGGAGGCGAGGTTAGGGTTTCGTCGTCTTTGAAATCGCTTATTGTTCGAATTTGGCAGACTATTTTAAGAATGTTAAGAAATGTCTTGATAGGCTGTCTAATACTCCAAGTGCTTGGTCGGGTCGGGAAGCGACAGATCAGAATTTTTACGTCAGTATCAGGACTGTTGTGAATTAGTTTGGCTTGTTCTTGAAAGAATGAACCATTGATTTTGTCCTTGGCATTGGGATACCAAGAAGGTAGCACTAGCACCCTCATCTTGCCTCCCCGTTTTTCAGTAACGTAGCCCACCAGTCATGGTGGCCTAGATACCATTGGATTGTGGCATTGATGCCATCAGCTACATTGTATGTGGCTTGATAACCTAACTTTTCGAGTTTTGCTGGGTTGATTGCGTAACGCAGGTCGTGTCCGGCCCTGTCAGAGACGAAACGAATACTCTCGCTTGCCTTGTTGCCTAGATTCAGTTTGCTCAAGGGGTATTGCTCGGCTAATGATGGGGTGGTGGCCCATATGCGATCTAGCTCTTCGCATATAGATATGATCACTTGGATGTTTGTTAACTCGTTGTGACCTCCAATGTTATAAGTCTCGCCTAGTTCGCCTTTTTGTAATACTAGTTCAATGCCACGGGCGTGGTCCTGGACATGCAACCAGTCGCGGATGTTTTCGCCTTTGCCGTAAACGGGGATGTCTTTGCCTGTTAAGAGGTTTGTAATAACTAACGGAATCAACTTTTCCGGAAAGTGGTAAGGGCCGTAGTTGTTGGAGCAGTTACTTGTGGTGACATTTAGACCATAAGTGTGGTGGTAGGCGCGGACAAGGTGGTCGGATGCTGCCTTGCTAGCGGAGTAGGGGGAGTTTGGCGCATATGGGGTTTGTTCGGTGAATGCATCATCTTCAAAATCGAGTTCTCCATACACCTCGTCCGTTGAAACGTGGTGGAAGCGATGTTCGTCAACCGTATTTTCGCCCTGTAGCCAAACTTTGCGGGCTGCTTTTAGGAGTGAATGAGTGCCAATGATGTTTGTGTCGATAAAGGCATCAGGGCCTGTGATCGAACGATCCACATGACTTTCGGCTGCGAAGTGAACAATGGTGTTTAGTTCGTGTGTGCGTAGAAGTTGTTCGACTAACGCTGTATCGCAAATATTGCCGTGGACGAAGTGGAAACCTGGTGCATCTTTAGCAATCTCGAGGTTCGATTCGTGGCCTGCATAAGTAAGAGCATCCAGCACAACGACTGTATCTTCGGGGTGTTGTTTTACCCAGTAGTGGACGAAGTTTGCGCCGATGAATCCGGCACCGCCGGTAACGAGTAGTTTTTTCATGCTAGTTGCTTTTAAGTTGGTTAATAACGTCTTGGAGTGCAGTTTGCCAATGACGAGATGTAGGCGTGATAGCCCAGCTGCTCTGTTTATCTAGAACACTGTAGCTAGGGCGCTTAGCTGGTGTTGGATAAGCGCTGCTGGGAATCGGCCGTATGGAGACAGCTTGCGTCAGCAGCCCAGTAGAGCGAGCAGAGGTATAGATGGCTTCAGCGAAGTCGTACCAGCTACAAGCACCAGCGTTTGTCCAATGAAAAACGCCTTTTGGCGTTTCATTCAATTGTGTCATTTGCCAGATGAATGTTGCCAAGTCATCAGCTGAGCTGGGCGAGCCAATTTGGTCGCAAACCACACTCAGCTCGTCTCGCTCCTTCATGAGTCGCAACATGGTTTTGACAAAGTTATTGCCATACTGACTAAAAACCCATGAGGTTCGGATCACAATAGCGCTGTTTAGCTGGCTCAATACGCCCAACTCGCCATCAAGCTTGCTTTGACCGTAGACGCCTAAAGGGTTGGTTTTGTCATTTGGCTTGTATGGATGGCTTTGTTGGCCATCAAATACAAAGTCAGTAGAGAGGTGAATGAGTTTTGTTTGGGCATCTTTACATGCCTTGGCAATATGTGACGCGGCTGTGCTATTGAGTTCTGTGGCCCCAGCCATATCTTCTTCTGCTTTATCTACGGCGGTATAGGCCGCTGCATTGATGACCCAGCTGGCACTGTGGCTTTGAATAGCTTTTTCAACTGCCTCAGCATCACTGATATCGATTTCATTCCGACCAAGCGCGGTTACGGTTATGCCAGCTGGCGCTGTGGCGACAAGGGCTTGGGCTACCTGCCCAGTTTTGCCGAAAACCAGTACGTTCATTCGTAGCACTCGGCCTCTGGCAGTTGCTGGCCGCTTTCATCTTTAGCGGATAACAAGGGAGGCATGTCATCAACAAGCGGCCATTCGATACCCACGCTTGGGTCGTTCCAGGCCAATGTACGATCATGTTGCGGGGCGTAATAGTCGGTACATTTGTATTGAAACTCTGCCGTTTCAGAGAGAACGTAAAAGCCGTGGGCAAATCCTGGAGGAATCCAAAAGAGGTTTTTTTCTTCTGCCGATAATGTGCAGCTTGCCCATTTGCCAAAGGTTGGCGATGAACGCCTCATGTCTACAGCAACATCATAAACAGTGCCTACTGTGGCTCGAACGAGTTTTCCTTGGGGCTGCTGTATTTGGTAGTGCAGACCGCGTAGCGTGCCCTGTTTGGACAAGCTGTGGTTGTCTTGTACAAAGTTAAAATTTAGTCCAGCTTCAGCAAAGGTTCGGGCGTTCCAGGTTTCTATGAAAAAACCTCGTTCATCACCATGAACAGTGGGCCTTATTTCGAGTACATCAGGAATGCTGCTTGGGATTATTTGCATTTAACGAATGCCTTGGTCTAGCAGTTTCATCAAATAGGCGCCGTAACCACTTTTGATTAAAGGTTTGGCGATCGCCTCAAGTTGTTGGTCATTAATGTGACCTTTTCGCCATGCGATTTCTTCAGGGCTCGCAATTTTTAAGCCTTGGCGTTTCTCCATTAGCTGAATAAAGTGAGCTGCATCCATAAGGGAGTCATGTGTACCGGTATCTAACCAAGCAATACCTCTTCCGAGTAGCTCTACATTGAGTTGCGCTTGTTCAAGGTAGAGTCGGTTGAGGTCGGTGATTTCTAGCTCGCCACGTTCAGAAGGGACAACCGTTTTTGCCATTTCTACGACGTTATTGTCATAAAAATAGAGGCCAGTAATGGCATAGTTCGATTTTGGCTCACTAGGTTTTTCTTCCACGCTTGTCACTTTGCCTGCGTCATCAAAGCCGACCACGCCGTAGCGTTCAGGGTCGTTAACGTAGTATCCAAAAACGGTGGCGCCGTCGGTGCGTGCATTGGCAGCGGCGAGTGACTCAGCTAGGCCATCACCGTAATAGATG
>JAPPPA010000322.1:9917-10977 GCA_028817755.1 Gammaproteobacteria bacterium
CTCCTAATATTCCACAGGCTGGTGAGCCGTTTAAGAAACTCTCACCAATGATAAAGGCTTGTGCAAGCCCGTCTGGGCTAGGTTGCACTGCGTATTGCAGCTGAATACCCCACTGACTGCCATCGCCGAGTAGGTCTTTAAAGCTTTGGCTATCTCTAGGGGTCGTAATGATTAAGATTTCACTGATTCCAGCTTCTAGTAACACCGAAAGCGGGTAGTAAATCATCGGTTTGTCGTAAACCGGCATGAGCTGCTTACTGACAGTAAGCGTAAGAGGGTGTAGTCGTGTGCCGCTACCGCCAGCGAGGATGATGCCTTTGCGTTTGCTCATGAGTATTGCTCGTTAGTTTTACTGTAATTTTAGCAATTTGCTGTTTACTTGATCGACTGAAATGAGACTCATTGCCTCGGGGGCTCTCACTCGACCTCCCCACTTCATTTCTTCTACCGTTTTCTCCTTAAAGGTTTGGCATGCTTCTGGGTAAGCATTAACCACCCATTGGTCATTGCTCAGATATGGGCCGGTCCGGCAGGGGTTTGATGTGGCGTAGAGGCCGATGACTGGAGTTTTCATGGCGTTTGCCATGTGAGCGGGCCCTGAGTCTGGGGAGATTAAGACGGTCGCTTTTTGTAATAGCGCGCAGAGTTCTTTCAGGCTGGTTTTTCCGACTAAGCTTTCTGCCCCCGTCGCATCACTAATGGCTTTGCCATAGTGTTTTTCTAGGTCGCTTGGGCCGCCGGTAACAATGACTTTCATGCCTAACTCTTGCTGAGAGTATTGGCTAACGGCGATGTAATTCTCTTCTGACCAGTTACGGAAGTTGCGTGCTCTTTGTGAGGAGCAGGGGCTGATAACCAGTGTCTTGCCGTCGCCGGCGTGTTGCTCGGCAAAGGCGAGGTCGGCGTCAGAGAGCGGGATGTCCCAGCGCAGTTGGTCATCATCAGGACGTGCTACGCCAATGGTCTCAGCAAAGCAAAAAAGACAGTACATCACATGATGTTTAGGAATGTATGGGATTTTGTGATTAGTGAAGAGACACTGAAAATCTTTAGCGCGTTT
>JAPPPA010000033.1 GCA_028817755.1 Gammaproteobacteria bacterium
TATCTAGAATTTGCTGAGCAGACTTACGCTTTAGTTCAGTTAGGTTCATTCAAGTGTGCTTTAGAAGGTGGCCTGGGAGCAGGACTGCGCCCGTGATGCCGGTATAGAAAGAATCAAGCCCGCTATTGCGGGCTTGAAGGTTTGTTTTAAATTTCTTGGTCGATAAACGCGGTAAGTTGGCTCTTAGAAACCGCGCCGGTTTGCGCCGCTGCTTTTTCGCCGCCCTTGAACAAGATCAAGGTTGGGATGCCACGAATACCAAACTTAGCAGTGGTATCTGCGTTTTCATCAACGTTTAGCTTGGCAATTTTTACTTTGCCGTCATAGTCGCCAGCAATATCTTCCAAGATAGGAGCGATCATTTTGCAAGGACCACACCACTCAGCCCAGAAATCAACTAGAACTGGAATGTCAGATTGCAAAACTTCAGCTTCAAAATTGCTGTCGGTAACAGAAACGATTGCACTCACAGGCTTAACCTCTTCTCTTCATGCATTGTTTATCTAAATCTTAGGACAGGTAAAACGCCTAGAAGCATTCAACAAAGAATATTTAATGGCGAAAACCAATCATCGAACCACATCCCTTTATATGGGGCCATCGTTCGTAAAATAAAAGGGAAATCTCTAACCAGTGGCTCTGGTTAGCGTTGCAATGTTCTTTTCCGCGTTGCGGTGAGCACCTTCTTTGTGCCCTGCATTGCATTCATCACGTCTCAATGCTCGGCATTACAGCGCAAAGCCCAGAGCAATGCAAGCATTGCTCTGCAAAAACTTGAGGATATTTATTTAGCGCTGCCTTAGCGGGCCTGCTCGGCCCGCTGCGCCACATAAGCCAAGGCCTGATCGATACGCGCCAAGGTGCGCTCGCGGCCTAACATCGCCAAGGTGAAATCAATCGACGGCGATTGACCGGTGCCACTCACTGCTACGCGAAGCGGCATACCAACTTTGCCCATACCCACTTCTAAGGCTTCGGCCGTGTCATGTACCGCTTGCTGAAGCGCTTCGGCTTCCCAGTTATCCAAGGCGGCCAGCTTAGTCTTTACCAGCTCCAATGCTTCTGCCGAAGACACCTTCAAATGCTTCTTCGCCGCGCCTTCGTTAAAGCTCTCGAAGTCTTGATAGAACATACGACAAGCCTCTGCAAGCACCACCAATGTATTGGCACGCTCGCGTAACTCTGGCAACAACGCTTCTAAGCTCGGGCCGTTATTCGCATCAATACCGGCTTGCTCTAAATGCCAAGTCAACGCTTCAATTAAACGCTCAACGGGCACCGACTTGATGTACTGCTGGTTAATCCACTGCAGCTTTTCGGTGTTAAAGGTAGAAGGCGCTTTATTCACATTCTCAAGGCGGAACAGCTCAATCATCTGATCAATACTGAAAAGCTCTTGATCACCATGCGACCAGCCTAGGCGCACCAAGTAGTTCAATACTGCTTCAGGCAAATAACCGTCATCGCGATACTGCATCACGCCCACGGCACCGTGGCGCTTGGAGAGACGACTGCCGTCTTCACCCAAAATCATCGGCACATGGCCAAACACGGGCGGCTCAGCACCCAGTGCTTTGTAAATATTAATTTGGCGCGGCGTGTTGTTAATGTGATCGTCACCGCGCACCACATGGGTCATACCCATGTCGATGTCATCAACCACTACGGTTAAGTTGTATGTCGGCGTGCCGTCTGCGCGCGCAATAATCAAATCATCTAGTTCGCCATTGGAAATGCTGATCTCACCGCGAATCGCATCCTGCCAAACCACATTACCCTCAAGCGGGTTACGGAAACGTACGACTGGCTCGACGCCTTCGCGCACTTCTGCACTGTCGCGACATTTGCCGTTATAACGTGGTTTTTCTTTATTCGCCCACTGCTGCTCGCGCAATGCGTCTAGCTCTTCTTTGCTGCAGTAGCAGTAATACGCATGCCCAGCATCCAACAGCTGTTGAACAATTTCTTTATAACGATCAAAACGCTGCGTTTGGAAAAACGGGCCTTCGTCATGCGCAAGACCTAACCAGTTCATACCATCAAAAATGGCTTGCACAGACTCGCCGGTAGAACGCTCACGATCGGTGTCTTCAATTCGCAACACAAACTTGCCACCCTGCTGGCGCGCAAATAGCCACGAGTAAAGTGCCGTGCGAGCACCGCCAATATGTAAATAACCAGTAGGACTTGGAGCGAAACGGGTAACAACCGCCATAACAAAATCTAGGACTTAAGGAACAAATGGGGCGCGCATTCTATCAACTTACAGACACCTCTCGTCACTTCAGGCTTTACTTTCAGGCAGCGGCTGTGAATGATTAGCCTCTTGATGAGTCGTTTAGCTAATGACGACAGCCCTTTTAGGGCATGGCTAACAACCTCACCACCCAGTTCAACCGGTCGAAATTGATCCTGTGAGTCATTCGTTTAAACACCTATCGCCGAGCCTGCGGCTGCTAGTAGCAGTCAGCATGCTGACCTTTTTACCGCCTCTTCATGCTGAAACAGAGCAAGAAGCCACCGAGCAGCGACAAAACGATCGCCGCGAGCTGCTGCGAGAACTCGATCGCAACACCCAGATCATTAAAGAGCGCGCACTCGATTTAGAGCATGCGCTGTACAAATTAGAACTCGACAACGCCATGCACCCGCTGTCGGAAACTCGCTGGTTCTTTGCCGTACAAACTAAGAAAAACTACGTTATCCAGCATCTGCGCGTGTTTGTAGACGACAAGCCATTCCTCGAGCAGAGCTACCACAAGCTCGAAGCCGCCGCCTTACGCAAGCAAGGCGCAGACCGCATTTTCCACGGCAACCTGCCCGCTGGTGAGCACCAAATCAAAGCCTATGTTGAAGGCTACTTTAAAGAGAACGGCAAGATTCTTAGCTATGAAACCGCCGCCAGTTTCACGCTAGACAAAGCCCGTGGCCTTACCCACTTGTTGCTAGCGCTGGATGACACTAAGCGCACATGGGAACCGGCGCTAAGACTGCAGGTGTGGCAATAATGAAAGCGATTACTCTCACACTCGCGGCAATTGCCGCAGCGGGCATCAGCACCGCCGCAGCTGCTAAGTCTAAATTTCCAGATAGCGTTGCCGCGCTTTATAGCGCTGAAGCTAACTACCTCGACAACACAGACCGCCAAGTACTATCAGCCACGCGAATCCAAGAAGCGCTAGAGCTGCAGCTGATGAGCGAAGGCGTCGAGCAAGACACAGCCAAAGCGCGTAGCGCCGAAAGCCAACTACGTTGGGGTATGCACTACCTGCCAGCCGCGATTTACCAACAACTAGTAGATCGCCCGAATGGCCATAAAGTCGATGACCAAACCTGGCTCGACCTCGCTACCCTGCAATACCGCCGTGGCTACTGGGGCCTGACGGGCACGGTTGAATACAGCCTGTCACGCATCAAAAAACGCCCTAAGCGCGCCATTCGTGGCGAGCGCACCATGCTGCGTTCACAGCTTTATCTGAAACAAGGCCGTTATGCGCAAGCAGAACGCACTTTGTCACGTTACCGTGGCGCCTTTGAAGACGAGCCATTCGCCGAATACAACCGCGGTGTTGCGTTACTGAAACAAAACGACAGCCAACAAGGTGCAGCGTTGCTAGACAAAGTCGGCAATATGCGTACCGACGATGACACATTGCTGGCTTTACGCGACTTAGCCAACTACACGCTCGGCAACTGGTTTTTAAACCAAGAAAAAGCCGGCACAGCAATTCCAATTCTGAAAAAAGTACGTGTTGAAGGCCCCTACTCAAACAAAGCCTTACTCGCACTCGGTTGGGCTTATCTAAGCGACACAGGCAGCCTACAACGCGTTGATGAGATCTTCTCGCCTCGTTGCTTAAAGAACGTTGTTGCTAAAAGCGGCACCGTGATTAATAACAACAGCAATGAATGCCGCCCTGGCCGAACGTTGAGAATCGAAAACCTCGGCAAGAAAGAACAAAACCGCATGCAGCGGGCGATGACCGCGTGGCAAATTGTGCAAGAACGCAGCCCGCTCTTCCCAGGCGTGCAAGAAACCCTGATGGCGCTGCCCTATTCGCTCGACCAGTTGGGTTACACCCATGTAGCCGAAGCGCAATACAAGAAAGCCATCAAATCACTGCAGTACGAAGCTAGTCGTATCAATGATGCACTCGACGTGATTCACGCTGGCCAGCTGGTTAAATCCAACTTCCCAAGCTACGAACCAACAAGCCGCGATCAAGATTGGGATCTCAGCACACTTAACCTCAGCCCGAAGTTAGATACCCGGTTGTTATACCGCCTCTACTCAGAGCACGAGTTTTACGAAGCTCTGGTTAACTACCGCCAGCTGCGCCAGCTACAAAGCCATATTGGCGAGCGCGTAAAAGCACTCGAAGCCCTAGTGGCGAAGGCTCAGCCTGCTAAACGTAGCCTTAGCAATCTTGGCTCGCTCAAACTAAATGAAACCGAAACGAATAACAGTGCAGAAGCTAATAGCTCCGAAGTAGAAGCCATGCGCAGCCGTCTACTTGGCAGCCTTAACAACCGTGGCCTAACCACTTCTCTCAGCAATACTGAGAACAAAAGTAGCGGCAAAAAATCCAAGCTCGCGGTTTGGATGACTCACGAAAAAACCGCCGAGAGCAGCCTTAGCGCCCGTGCCCGCGAATTACTGCCTAAAGCACGTACGCTCTACAAACAACTCGGCAACCTTGCAGCTAAGCACGCCGGCTACCTTTCGCTACAAAGTGAAATGGAGCTAAAAATTCAGCTCGACCGCGTTAACACCTACATGGCACAAGCGCGCCTTTCACTGGGCCGCATTAAAGACCGCCAAGCGGATCAGCGCATCGAAGGCGTAGAAGCTGCCACACCACGTGAGTTTGAAGAAATCGACTTCAACCCGCTGTTTAAAGTTGAGCAGGAAGATTAAGCCCACCATGAAGCCGGTATTCTCTTCGCCAATGAAAAAATCACTTGCGGTCGTGCTTACCGCTAGCGTTATCGCTGGCTGTGGCGCCTCGTATAACAAGAGCAACCCATCCATCGGCAAAATGGTTCGCCGTAATCTGGATGTAGAGTTACTTAAACTCGAAAACACAGCACCACCCGAGCAACAAAACACGGCTGACGCTGTAGAGCAACATCAGGCCGAAGCGATTGAAAACTATCGCGCTTATATCGCCCTGCTACCGGAAGGCCCGGCCAAGCGCCAAGCGATGCGTCGCTTAGCTGACTTACTGGTTACTCAAGGCCCTCAAGAAAGTACATTTTCAGATGACCCTCTCGCCGCGGATGACTTCGGTCCTGGCGATGGTGTTGATGGTGCAGCCGGCCCAAGTACGCTTTATCAACAGCTACTAAGCGATGCGGAAGGCGATGAAGAACAAGACGTGCTGCTATACCAGTTGGCACGCGCTTATCTGAATGATGGCAAACCAGGCCCGGCAGTAGAAACCTTACGTAAGCTCGTTATTCAACACCCCGACAGCTCACTACGTGGCGAAGCCAATCTGCGCCGCGGTGAATTGCAATTTATTCGTAAAAACTTTGCCGACTCGCGCCAAGCCTATGAAGCTGTTTTGACTGACGGTGACGCCGCTCAGTTTCATGAGCAAGCGCTGTACAAACTCGGTTGGTCACTCTACAAGCTAGAAGAATACGAACTCGCACTTGATCGCCTGCACGAGCTGCTTGATCCGCGTATTCCTGCCGGCAGCCCATCGGTAGCCGACACTCAGTTCGACCCTAATTTGACTGACTTGCCGCGCGCACGTCGCGAGCTAGTGCAAGATGCGCTACGCGTACAATCGCTTGCGCTAGCTTGGTTAGAAGCCAGCAAGCCTATTGAGAAATACCTAGCTGAGCGTCCCAAACGCCACTACGAAAGCCTAATGTATGCCCGCCTAGGCGAGCTTTACATTAGTCGCGAACGCTACCGCGATGCGGCAAGAACCTGGCAAACCTTTGTTGATAACAACCCTCAACATGGCCATGCCCCACTCTTCTCCGCGGCCGTGATTGACGCTTGGGAAGGCGCTGGCTTCTTACAACCTGTACTCACCGCTAAAGCGAGCTATGCAACGCTATATGCACCCAGAGGCAAATACTGGGGCGGCACGCAGGTTGTTATTGACGATGAAAAATGGGTAGTCCAACCAGAACGCACCGCACCGCATGTGATTGGTCAGGTGCGCAAATACACACGCGAACTAGCCGAGCACTATCACGCCGTGTCGCAAAAACCTGGTGGCGGCGGCGATGAGTTTGTCGCTGACCCGGTTACTGAAGCGGCGAAATGGTACGAACACTATCTAACCCAATTTAACGACGACGAAGATACACCGGCGCTAAGCTTCCTCTATGCCGAGTTACTCTTTGAAAACCAGCGCTGGGAACAAGCAGCTAAGCAGTACGAACAAAGCGCTTATAAGTGGCATCGTCACGACAATGCTGCAGAAGCCGGCTACGGTGCCGTACTGTCATGGCGCAAGCTAAAAGAAGAACAGAAAGCCGCTAACGGCGGTAAGTTTGACGAAGCTAGCATTCTCGCCTCAGAAAACATGATTGAAGCCAGCGTCAAACTCGCTGACCAATACCCAACACACCCTGAAGTAGCGCCTTCGTTAGTCGCCGCTGTGGAAGATTTGTATGTTCTGGGCGACCTCCCTCGCACCATTAGCTTGGCGAAGCGCGTCATCAACATGCAGCCAACGCCGGCCAAGCCACTGCTATTCACCAGTTGGTTAATGACGGCACAAGCAGAGCTTGACCGTGAGTTCTACCCTGAAGCCGAAGTAGCTTGGGATGAAACGCTCAAACTCAGCCGCGAGCTAGAGACGCAAAACATTCAAAAACACGCCAACTATATTGAGCAAATCGCCGCCAGCATTTATTACCAAGCTCAGCGTCATTTGCAGAACGAAGAGCCTGAAGAAGCGGTCACCGACTTTATGCGCGTGGTCACTAAAACGCCGACCGCGACTATTGTTGCCACCGCGCACTTCGACGCTGCTAATACGCTGATGCAAATGGAAGCATGGGACCGCGCCGAAGTTGAGTTAGTCAGCTTCCGCCAACGCTATCCAAGTGACGAACGTCAGCCACAGATCGACCGCAAACTAGCCACAACTTACTTGGCACTAAACCAACCAGGTAATGCTGCGCGTGAATTCCAGCGTATTGGTTTACGCCAAACCGAAACCAGCGACACGCGTCGTGAAGCGCTATGGCGTTCAGCCCAACTTTACGATGAAGCCAAATGGGATAAAGACGCAGCCGAGGCTTGGGAGCGTTACGTACGCATCTTCCCTGCGCCATTTACCGCCGCGATTGACGCCCGCCAGCGTTTGATCGAACTCGCCATTGCACGTAACGACGGCCAAGCCGCACTGAAATGGCAACGCGAACTATTACGCACCGACCAGAACGGCGGCGAATTCCGTAATGAACGTAGTCGTTTACTAGCTTCGCGCGCAGCGCGTGAAATTGCCGTACTAACGTACTCACAATTTGAGCGTCTCAACATCGCACAGCCCTTCAAGAAGAGCTTGCAGCGCAAGAAACAAGCCATGCGTGCCGCCATTGATGCTTGGAATACGGTACAAGGCTATCGCTTTGCCGACCAAGCATCAGAAGCAGCCCATCACCAAGCTGAAATTCAGGCGAACCTAGCCGATTCACTGATCTACTCTCAACGTCCTAATGGGCTTTCAGAGTTGGCGCTGGACGAATATGAATTGTTACTAGAAGAACAAGCAGAGCCATTTGAAAGCAGCGCCATCAAAGGACACGAAGGCGTCACTCAGCTACTCATCGACCAAGACATACTTGACGAATGGGTACGCAAGAGTGTGAAACGCCTTGGCGACCTGTATCCATCAGTGTGGTCTAAGAAAGAACGCGGGGTGAAACATGTTGACGCTAACTAACCCCAACACCATGAACACCCGCTTTACCCGCATGCGCTCATTCACCCTAAAACTTTGCGTTGCCTTACTCGGCTTAGCTCTTATTTCAGGCTGTGCCACAGGCCCGAAAACGCCGGTAGACGATGAAGCTGGCCTTAGCCAATGGCAAAAAGCTAATAAGCGCCTGAAACGCGGCAAATACGCCAAAGCCTTGGTGATTTTGGACGAAATTATCGTCCAACAACCCAAGTTCGCGCCGGCTCACATTAACCGCGGTATTGCATTGGCAGGTTTGCAACGCAACGCGGACGCATTAGCGGCCTTAGAGGCGGGCCTTCGCTTGCGTCCTGAGAGCCCACGCACCATTGCCGCGGCTTATAACCAAGCAGGCATGCTCTATCGTCGTAACCAGCAATTAGAAGCAGCTCGCAAGAGCTATGAAAAGGCCGTGCGCGCCGACGCAACATTTGATCTACCGCATTTCAACTTAGCATTGCTGTACGAACAAGCTTATAACCAGCCACAACGTGCCTTAGAGCACTACGCACGCTACCAAGCCCTACAAGACAAGCCGGATCCTGCTGTTCGGGTATGGACGCGCATTCTTGAAAAAGATAACGCCACACCGACCACCGAAGCAGCCACGCCGGAGACCGAGGCCACACCATGAAAATAACGCCTATTTTTTTGCTGGCAGCCACTTTGCTGCCTAGCGCGGCATTGCATGCCGAGCCGGAAACGGCAGATCGCGCTTTATCAATCGAAGGTGAAAATGAAGAGTCGCCACGCGAGCTTTACATTATCCCGTGGCAAGACAGTCGCCCAACAGAAACTGAGACCGAAGCCACTCGACTACTATTCGATGACCTAGAGCCGATCGACCCAGAAGTATTTCGACGCCAAATTCAGTATTATACGGCGCCTCTTGACGACCAATAGACGCTCACCGCGCCTATTCCAAAGCATTTCGACAACTATAGGAGCCTGTCATGGAAGCTCTCCAGACGGTGATTAAATTTTTTCAGCAAGGTGGTTACTTCATGTACCCCATCGTGGTGATGCTGGCACTAGGCCTAAGCATTGCCATCGAGCGCTATATTTCTCTCTCCCGCGCGCGCCGCAATAACAGTCGCACTTGGGAACAAGTCACCCCAGCGTTACAAGCGGGCGACTACCAAGCTGCACTTAAAGAATGCGAAGGCCAAGACACCGCGGTAGGAAAAGTGTTGCAAGCCGGGCTAGAACGCCTACAAACCAGCACTGAGCGCAACGACGTAGAAATGTCGATGGAAGAAACTCTCATGGAGAGTATTCCGCAGCTAGAAAAGCGTACTCACTACCTAGCCACACTGGCTAACGTAGCCACGCTAATGGGCCTACTCGGCACCATTATCGGCCTGATCCAAGCCTTTACGGCGATTGCTAATGTGAATCCATCAGAGAAAGCTGACTTATTGTCTGCTTCCATCTCAGTAGCGATGAACACCACCGCTTTTGGCTTGATGGTAGCGATTCCGCTACTACTGCTACACGCCATTCTGCAAACCAAAACCACTACGTTGGTCGACAGCCTTGAAATGGTTGTCGTGAAGTTTCTAAACGCCCTCGGCAAACAAGCCTAGATCGCTTAGCAACCCAAGCAGGAGCAACGCAACGTGATTCGTAACCGGCGCCGCCGCCAGCCCGAAACGCCTGAACTCAATATCACCGCCTTCATGAATTTGATGGTGATCTTGGTGCCGTTCCTGCTCATTACTGCAGTATTCACACGCCTCACTATCATTGAACTCAACCTGCCATCTGGCGAAGCAAGCGAAAACAACGAGCCGCCTAAGTTGCAACTCGAAGTTTCGATTTTGCCTACGCGCATTGTGGTTGGAGACCGCGCTGGCGGTTTAATCCAAGAGCTACCCAATGTGCAATATGAAGAAGGCCAAGCCGGCAGTAGCATTGATGATTATCAGTGGGAAGAACTGTCTGACCTTCTTGCCAAGATCAAGGCACGTTCTATCGACACCAAAGCAGTCACCCTACGCATTCACCCAGCGATCCACTACGACATTGCTGTGCGCACTATGGATACCGTCCGCGCCAAGCAGATTGTTCGAAATGCAGAAGTCGTGCTGGCTGAACTGTTTCCTAATATCTCGATTGGTAACGTGAGCGAGGGAGAGCGCTAATGGCGCTACTGATGTCGCGGCGTGCTCGTCGCATGGACCAACACCATAAGCGCGGCCAGAAGAACGCCACGCTTAGCCTTGTATCGCTCATGGATATCTTCACCATTTTGGTGTTTTTCCTGTTGGTGAATGCGTCTGAGGTAGAAGTACTACCAAGCCCGAAACATATTCAATTGCCGGAATCTTCAGCTGAACAACGCCCAGAAGAGACCGTTATCGTGATGCTGGCCCAAGACCATATCTTGGTTAATGGCCAACAAGTGGTGAGTAGCGAAGAACTCAGCGCTGGCAACTGGCAAGGCAGTTTTGTTAAACAGCTGCAACAAACACTTGAAGCCATTCCACCCAAGATTGTGGAAGATTCAGAAAACGAAGAAGTTTTACCACCGGCCATTACCGTCATGGGCGACAAGACTGTTCCGTTTGCTCGTGTACGACAGGTCATGAAAGCCTGTGGCAGTGCCGGCTTTGGTAGCGTGTCGCTCGCCGTAGAAAAGATTATTGATGGCCCACAAGTTGGCGACACAGCAAGCGGAGGCTCTCTTTAATGGAGAACAACGCGCCTAAGCTGCGCCCCACGGCACTCAGTAGTCAGCTATTTAGCGTCACTGGCGCGGATGACCGCCTGTTCCGTCGCACCTTGGTTTACGTATCGATTGCCTTAGCAGCCGTCTTGATCATCGTGCCACTCATCAAGCTTGCCGATGATGACGTTCAAGGCACTTCGCACCAGCCAAGTCGATATGTAGAGCTATTGCTAGAAGCCACACCAGAAGAGCTAGAAAAAGCCCTAACCAAAGAAACCAAGCCAGAAGATGCGGAAGAAGAGCCAGAACTAGAAGAAGCCGCTCCAGAGCAAG
>JAPPPA010000209.1:0-1358 GCA_028817755.1 Gammaproteobacteria bacterium
CACCGGCATGTGCTTCACGCAGCTCTGCCAATAAAGAGTGTGTTTGGCGGCGGCGTGTTTTTAGTTGGCTGTGATAAGCCACTTCTTGCACTAAGGGGTGACGGAACTGCCAATGGCAAGGAATCGCTTCATCACACTCTTCATCAATGGTCGTTGGCTCCATAAAGCCAAGCGTTTTCAGTGCATTTAAATGTTCTAGTAATTGCTCGTCGCTAAAGTCGGCTTCGGTTTTTTGCAATAACGCCAGCAGCATTTGCCGGGCGACTTGTTTGCCGATCACGGCGGCACTGAGCAAGGTTTGTTTTTGCGCTTCGCTAAGGCGGTCAATCCGCGCGCCAATCACCGCGTGAATGGTGTCGGGGATTTTGACTTCTTCTACCGGTTTGGTCAGGCGCAACGAGCCTGCCTCCCCAGCCAGCGTGCCGGCTTCGAGAAAGGCTTGTAACGCTTCTTCAACAAAATAAGGATTGCCTGCGGCGCGTTCGGCTAAGCGTTTGCGTAGGTCGGCCAGTTCTTTGTCGCAACCAATTAGGCGCTCGGCGAGTTCTAGCATGGCGGCTTCGTCTAGCGGACGTAAGCCGAGCTCGATGTCCGCTTGTTCTAGCCAATTTGGCCGGTCATGCGGGCGGAAGTTGAAGATGAACGAGACTGGGTGCGAGTGTGTTTCTGTGAGCATGCGCTCTAAAAACGCCAGTGTGCCCTCATCGGCCCAGTGTATGTCGTCTACGATCACAAGGCTGCGGCGGTCAGGCGCGGCGGCGTTGAATTGGTCGTAAAACTCAAACAGCTTTTCTAGGCGTAGTTCTGGTGCAAGGTTCAAGCTGGGTTGCTTGGGATCGGCAATCTCCAAAAACTCGAACATCAGCTGAAGCGTTTTGCTGTCGCCGATATTTAATAAGGTAATAGCCCCCGCGACTTTTTGACGCGCGCTGCTGTGGTCTTCATTATCGGCGACGCCGAAGTAGGCGCGGATCAGTTCGCGAATAGGTTGAAACGGCGCTGCGTTGGCGTAGGGCACGCAGGCGGCGGTGTAAACGGCGATGTCTTCACTGTGTGCGATTTCGGCAATTTCATGGCAGAGGCGGCTTTTGCCAATGCCCGCGTCGCCTTCAACAATAGCGAAGGTGCCACGAGGGGCTTGCTGTTTGAATTGCAGCACGGTGGCGAGTGATTCGAGTTCGCCTTCACGGCCGATAAAGGGCGAAAGGCCGCGTTCCCGGCTGAGGTCTAGGCGCGTACGTAAACGGCCCTCGCCAAGTAATTCGAACAGCTCAATCGGTTCGCTCACGCCTTTCACTTGGCTGGCGCCTAGGTTGTTGAGCTTGAAATAACCTTCTACGAGGCGTGCGGTATAAGGC
>JAPPPA010000209.1:1368-2422 GCA_028817755.1 Gammaproteobacteria bacterium
GTATAAGGCGTCATCAGCACAGTGCCTGGCGCGGCCAGGCTTTCCATGCGGGCAGCGAGGCCAACCGTGTGGCCTTGTGCGGTGTAGTCCATACGCAGGTCGTCGCCAATGCTGCCGACAATGACTTCACCCGAATTCAAACCAAGTCGTACAGAAACGTTTAAGCCGTCTTGCAGGCGTAAGCGTTGACCGAATTCGGCAAGGCGGTCACGCAAGGCAATGCCAGCGCGGCAGGCGCGAGCGGCGTGGTCTTCATGAGCGATGGGGGCGCCAAAGAGCGCCATAATGCCGTCGCCGGTGTACTGATTAATAGTGCCTTCGTAGCGATGTACTTCTTCGCCGAGGATGGCGAAGAATTCATCCAGAATTTCATGCCAGCGCTCAGCGTCGACTTGTTCGGCCAGGTCGAGCGAGCCTTTTAAGTCCGCAAACATCACCGTAACTTGTTTGCGCTCGCCTTCAAGCGCGCTGCGGTTGCTGAGAATGCGGTCGGCTAGGTGTTTTGGCGTGTAGTCACGTGGTGCCGCGGTGCTGTTGGTTGCGGTGGCGTCTAAAACGGCGGGTTTGGGCGCTGTGTTGCCAACTAAGTTGTTGCCGCATTGATTGCAAAACTTGGCGTCAGCACTGTTTTCAGCTCCACATTGGCTGCAAGTGTTAGCTAAAGGTGTGCCGCACTGATTGCAGAACCGAGCATCAGTGGCGTTGGTATGTTGGCAGTTTGGGCAGTTCATAGTGCTTTCCTGCGGTACAGCATAGCAAATCAAATTTACCACTTTGCTGCCTAATGCGTGCCTTTGAATTGCAGACCGAAAGTCGCTTTTTGAGGTGTTTATTTGCCTGAAAAGCTAACTTCTATTAAACGCTCGAAAACGTGATTGTTTTCAATATTGATTCCGCTTGGGGCTTGTGTTGTTAAGTTTTTGTTAAATAATGAAAAATATTGATTTTAGCGTGTGAATTTTAGGCGTTTTTGAATCTTCCATTCCGACCAGTGGTTTAATTCGTCCGACGAATAGCGCGTCATGAACCTGGTTTCAAATTGAATTAGCAAAGC
>JAPPPA010000237.1 GCA_028817755.1 Gammaproteobacteria bacterium
CATTAATACCGCCGCAATTACTGGCCAGATTGCCACCGATTTGGCACTGCCCTTCAGACGCCACACTTAAAGGGAAATAGCGATTTACCTCTGCTGCCGCCTGCTGGATATCAGCCAGCACACAACCCGCCTCAACCGCCATACTGAAGTTAGCGGCATCGACCGAACGAATCTGGTTCATCGCCACTAGGCTCAACACCACCACACCCTGATAAGCCGACAAATCTTGATTGGGGCGCTCCAGCTCCGCAGCAACAGACTCGGTATACGGCACCGAACCACCGACCAAACCGGTATTGCCGCCCTGCGGCACCACGGCTACGTTTTCGCCGTTGCAAGCGCGCATTAACGCAGCGACTTCTTCAGCACTCTGAGGGCAAGCCACACCATCGGCCTGCGATATAAACAAGCCACGCCATTCTTTTAGATAGGGCTCATGATTTTGCTGCCAGCGGTCAGCTGGGAGCGAGTCAATAACGGCTACCGGCAACGCCATGTTTAGAAGTCCGTTACGGCCTCAGCATATTCAATGATCAATGGCGCGTGATCTGAGAACCAGGTTTCTTTGTATACGCTCTCTGCGATCGGCGTCAGACCGTCGGTAATCACGTGGTAGTCGATCCGCCAGCCCACATCATTCGCACGCGCTTGACCACGGTTACTCCACCAGGTGTATTTAGCCAACTCAGGCTCCAATACGCGAAAGGCATCGCGATAACCGACTTCATCAAACAGCTGCGTCATCCATTCACGCTCATGCGGCAGGAAGCCGGAATTCTTTTTGTTGCCTTTCCAGTTTTTCAGGTCGATTTCTTTATGGGCGATGTTGTAATCACCACACACAATCATTTCGCGGCCGCTGTCTTTTTTCTCTTTTAGAAACGGCATGAAATATTCGAGATAGCGATCTTTACTCGCTTGGCGATGTTCACCGCTAGAACCCGACGGCGCGTACAAAGACACCACCGATAGCTTGCCAAATTGGGCTTCGATATAACGGCCTTCGCCGTCAAACTCTTCGTGGCCCATGCCGCGAATCACTTCGTCCGGCTCAACCTTGCTGTAAATCGCGGTACCGGAATAACCTTTTTTCACCGTCGAGTCGAAGTAATAGCAGTGATACCCGGCTGGGAAATACTGCGGATCACCTTCTAGCTGATGGATCTGCGCCTTGGTTTCTTGAATACACACCACATCGGCATCGGTGGTTGGCAACCACTCAAAAAAGCCTTTACGGGCGGCGGCGCGGATGCCGTTCAAATTGGCCGAAATAATTTTCATCTTATAACTCAGTTAAATTGGCGTACTGCATAACCAGCCACTTATTGCCTGCATCATTAAAGTTTACTTGCACACGAGCGTTAGGCCCGCTGCCTTCCAATGCCATCACAATGCCGTCGCCAAATTTGGCGTGGTTCACCATTTTGCCAAGGCTGATGCCACCAAACGAGGCGGCATCATCATGGCGTTGTGCAATACGCTGGCTTGGGCGATAAACCGGCTGCGATACCTGCGCACGCGGCCGTACCTCTTGCATAAGTTCGGCTGGCACTTCATCAATAAAGCGCGAAGGAATACCCGGTGTTTCTTTACCGTACAGGCGACGCGATTCAGCATGAGAAATCACCAGCTTTTGCATCGCGCGAGTCATACCCACGTAAGCCAAGCGGCGCTCTTCTTCCAAACCACCCGCGTCTTGCATGCTGTTTTGGTGCGGGAATAAACCTTCTTCTAGCCCCACCAAAAACACCAGCGGAAATTCCAAACCTTTGGCGCTGTGTAACGTCATCATCTGCACACAGTCTTCCCATTGGCCGCCTTGCTGCTCACCCGACTCTAAGGCGGCGTGAGACAAAAACTCCGCCAACGGCGTCATGCCTTCTGGGCGTTCCGCCACTACATCTTCATCAGGGTCAAAGTTGCGTGCAGCACTCACCAATTCTTTTAAGTTTTCTACGCGCGCCTCAGCCTTATCGCCTTTTTCATTCTGATAATGCGTGAGCAGGCCGCTTTTCTCGATCACATGTTCCACTTGCTCATGCAAGGGCAAGCTATGACAAGCGTCACGCAAGTCTGTGATTAAGGCGCAAAAACCGGCTAAGGCGGTATTGGCTCTTGCCGCCAACAGGTTTTGCTCGGCGCACAAGGCCACCGCGCGCCATAAGGAGCTGCTATGCGCTCGGGCCGCTGCACGTAATTTTTCTAGCGACTGATTGCCGATGCCACGCGTTGGCAAGTTAACAACACGCTCGAAAGCCGTATCGTCATGCTCGTTTTCGATAAGGCGCAAATACGCCAATGCGTCTTTAATTTCTTGGCGCTCGAAGAATCGATGACCGCCATAAACACGATATGGCACGCCCCCCGCAATTAAGCGTTCCTCAAATACCCGCGACTGGGCATTAGAACGGTACAAAAT
>JAPPPA010000269.1:0-5361 GCA_028817755.1 Gammaproteobacteria bacterium
ATATTCATTGCTTCGGCAACCGCCGCAACCGCCGGGCCATCAGCAAAATCAACGCCCTTCGCCTGAGCCGCTAACGCCGACAAACGATATAAGGCACCGCTATCCAATAAGGAAAAGCCAAAGTGCTGCGAAAGCTTGCGGCAAAGCGTGCCTTTACCTGAGCCGCTTGGGCCGTCAATGGCGATAACAGGAATATGGATACCCATAGCGGTTAGCGCTCCGAAAGCTCGGCGCCTAAACGCGACATCAGCGGGAAGAAGCCCGGGAAAGATGTATTTACGGTTTCGCAACCTTGCACAGTCACATCACATTGGCTCGCCAATGAGGCAACAACAAAACTCATGGCAATACGGTGGTCATGTTGCGCATCAATCGCTACAGCTTCCGCTGGGACTTTTTGCGATTGGCCACGAATAATCATGCCGTCTTCTTGCGGCTGAGCATCAATGCCCATGGCCTGCAAGCCATCGGCCATCACCTGAATACGATCACTTTCTTTTACGCGTAGCTCTTCTGCACCAGAAACCACGGTATCGCCTTCAGCAAAGCTCGCCGCCACAAACAACACAGGGAACTCGTCAATCGCCAAAGGCACCAGCTCTTCTGGCACATGAATGCCTTTCAGGCCACTGTAACGCACCTGCAAATCAGCCACAGGCTCACCGCCTTCAATGCGTTCGTTGTGCGCCTGAATGTCCGCGCCCATCAAACGCAAAATATCGACCACGCCAGTACGTGTTGGGTTCATACCCACGTTATGCAGTGTGAGGTCAGAACCGGGACTAATGCTGGCCGCGACCAACATAAATGCTGCCGAGGAAATATCGGCTGGCACATTAATATTGGCGGCAGTTAAACGCCCGCCTCCACTCAACGCAGCGTATTGCGGACGCGCTTCCACTTCATAACCGAAGCCTTGAAGCATCCGTTCGGTGTGGTCACGGCTAAGGCCGGGCTCGGTTACTACCGTTTTGCCTTCCGCATACAAACCCGCTAAAAGAATCGAGGATTTCACCTGCGCGCTGGCAACTGGCGAATCGTAACTAATACCTTGCAAGCGGCGAGCGCCTTTCACATGTAACGGCGCAGTGCCGGATTCGGTTGTACCAATTTCCGCACCCATGGTGCTTAACGGATCGGTAACGCGGCGCATTGGGCGGTTGCTTAGAGAGGCATCGCCAGTCAATACGGAATCAAAAGACTGCCCGGCAAGCAGGCCGGACATTAAGCGCATTGAGGTACCAGAGTTACCTAGGTTTAACGCCGCGCTTGGCTGTTTTAAGCCATCGATACCCACACCGTGAACACTTAACGCTGTAGCGCTTAAAGTTTCCACCTCAACACCCATTGCTTCGAATGCGCGTTGTGTACTTAAGCAATCTTCGCCATTCAGAAAACCGCTTACCTCGGTCACGCCGTCAGCCAAAGAGCCAAACATAATGGCGCGATGAGAAATGGATTTATCGCCCGGCACGCGAACTTCACCATTTACGGCGGCGCGACCAGACAAACCTTTTGCGAGGTAATTCAAGCTCATTAGGTATAAATGCGTAGGCTATAAAGGCGCAAGATTTTAGCGCAGCCTGCGTAGAAAGGTTTCAGTTTATGCTGCTATTTAGCGGCGTCAGAGCGTTTTTTCGCCGCTTGCGCAGCGCTAAATACGTTTTCTAAACGCTCACCCGAATTTGCCGTAGCTAAGGTATCGCGCATCGACTTTAAGTCCGCCATGTACTGATCCAGCACTGGCAAAATAGCGTCACGATTTTGTAGGCAGATATCACGCCACATCACGGGGTCTGAGGCGGCGATGCGGGTGAAATCACGGAAACCACCCGCGGCATAGGCAAAAATTTCGCGCTTGTCTTCCATTGCCGCGAGCGTGCTTACTAGCTGATACGCCAATAAGTGCGGCAAATGACTGGTCGCTGCTAGGACTTCATCATGATGGTCCGGCGTCATATTCTGAACCGTTGCACCTGCCAACTCCCAAACATCAGCAACCTGTTTTACAGCCGCATCCGTATTTTCGTGAATGGGCGTCAAAATCACGCGGTGCGCATCAAACAAATCAGCCTTAGCCGCAGCCGCCCCACTCTTTTCGCGCCCTGCAATCGGATGGCCGGGTACGAAACGATCCAACAAATCGGCTTCAGGGTGCTTAGCGGCAACCCGCTTAATCTGCTCAACCACCGCAGACTTCGCGCTACCCACATCGGTGAGCAAGGTATGCGATGAAATATGTGGTGCTAGCTCGTCAATAACCGATTCCATCGCACCTAAAGGGGTCGCGATCACAATCAGGTCACAGTCGCCAAGATCAGTAAGATGCGCCGCACGGTCAGTAATCACGCCGTGTTCTTTTGCCCAATCTAAGTTGGTGGTATTACGGCCATAGCCCAATACCTTTAGCTCTGGCATCACGCGTTTAAGCGAAAGCGCTAACGAGCCGCCAATGAGGCCAACACCAACAATACCTAGACTACGAATGGAATGATTCATGCCTACAGTCTAGTGGGTAGTTAAGGCTTCTTGCAGGGCTTTAATCGCAAAATCATTTTGCTCAGCCGTGCCAATGCTTACGCGCAACCACTCCGGCATGCCGTAAACGCCTACGGTTCGAGTAATCACGCCTTTGCGCAACAGCACATCAAACAAGGCCTGACCGTCTTGCTGTACGTTAATCGCAAGGAAGTTGCCCAGACTTGGCAAATAAGCCAAGCCCAACTTATCGCAAGCGGCTTTCCACTGGACTAAACCCGCCTCGTTCACTGTACGTGACTGCAATAAGTGATCGTTATCCGCTAAGGCCGCTTCAGCAGCAGCTAGCGCAACGCTATTCACGTTAAACGGCTGGCGCACGCGGTTGAGTAAATCCGCAATAGCAGGACTCGATAAACCGTAGCCGACACGCAAACCTGCTAAACCCCAAGCTTTGGAAAAGGTGCGAGTCACAATTAGGTTCGGAAAGTCTTGTAAAAGCGCTTTAGGTGATTCGAAACGGCCGTCTTCGACGTACTCCGTATAAGCCTCATCCAGCACTGCGATGCAGTGCGAAGGTACTTTTTCTAAAAAACGACGTAAGGGCTCTTTTTCCACCCAAGTACCAGTGGGATTGTTGGGATTGGCGACAAACACCAAACGCACATCGTCGGTAATCGCAGCGGCCATGGCATCTAAATCATGCCCCATTGGCATATCTGCATCGGCTGGCAATGCCGACACGGGCTTACACTCCGCGCCGGTAGCAATCGTAGCTAGCGGATAAACCGCAAAAGCATGCTCGCTAAATACCGCCTTTAGGCCCGGCTTAAGAAACGCGCGCGCCAATAGCTCCAAGACGTCATTAGAGCCGTTGCCCAAAGTAATTTGGTCGGTATCTAAGCCGTAACGCTCACCTAAAGCACTTTTTAAAGCAAAGCCATTGCCGTCTGGGTATTCACCGATACCTGATAGTGTTTTTTGCATTGCGGCCAATGCTAGTGGCGAAGGCCCCAACGGGTTTTCATTAGATGCCAGCTTAACCACGGTTGTTAAACCAAGCTCACGCTCTAGCTCAGATACCGGTTTACCAGGCTGATACGGGGTCAGCTTCAGAACGCCGTCAAGCGCTAAAGCATAAGGATCACAACTCATACGATTACTTTTTCATAAGAGGCTGAAGAAGAGCCTCTGGTGAGTGCTAGGCAAGGGAAAAGAAGCGCAGAAAGCGGAGTGTATAAACCATACATGAGCATTTCGAGCATTTTTTTAACGCAGGATAGTGCCGCCTGAGGCTTTTCTGCAGCCTCTTACAGTACAGCGGCTGGGTATGACCCCAGCACTTTGCAAAGCGGCGCTTCAGCAGCAATCGCATCAATGGCCGCTTTTACTTGTGGTTCTTCAATATGGCCTTGCAGGTCAATAAAGAACACATAGTCCCAAGCTTCGCGGCGTGAGGGACGAGACTCAATGCGATTCATGCTGACACCATGCTCTGCCAAGGGCTTTAGCATGTCGTGCAAAGCGCCGGCCTTGTTTGGCATCGACAGCAGTACAGATGTCACATTGTGCTCAGGCAAGCTACCTGAACGCGACACTTCTTGCTTACCGATCACCAAGAAACGCGTGGTGTTATCTGGCTCGTCTTCGATGCTGCTAGCAAGCGTTTTAAGCTCATACAGGCTGGCCGCCTGTTCGCTTGCAATCGCGGCGCCATCAGCGTCATCTAAAGCCTGCTTAGCGCCTTCTGCATTACTATTAACGGCGATGCGTTCCGCTTGTGGTAGCTCAGCATCTAACCATTTACGGCATTGAGCCAACGCCTGACTATGGGCATATACGCGTTTTACCGCTTTTAACTCAGCGGCATTGCTCAGCAGGTTGTGATGCACGCGCAAACGCACTTCACCACAAATAGTTAGCGGTGAATGGATGAAGCTATCCAAGGTGTGAGTGACAACACCTTCGGTTGAGTTTTCAACCGGCACCACGCCGTAATTGGCACTACCTGCCTCTACCTCACGAAAGACTTCATCAATCGCAGGTACAGCAGCCGTGGTCACGGCATGACCAAAATGCTTAATCGCAGCGGCTTCGGTAAATGTGCCTGCCGGCCCTAAATAAGCCACACGTAGCGGTGACTCTAGCGCCAAACAAGCCGACATGATTTCACGGAACAAACGAGCCACGGCCTCAGCAGCCAGTGGCCCCTCATTACGTGCTTTCACCGTGCGCAAAACATCGGCTTCACGACATGGGCGATAACAGTCAGTGCCAAGGTCTTGCCCCGCAGCAGCTTTCGCTTGCGCGACTTGCTGCGCCAAACCAGCGCGCTGGTTCATTAGCGTTTGCAGTTGCAAATCAATCGCGTCGATCTGGTCCCGCAGTTTTAGCAAGTCTTCTGACATAACCTTAGCTTAACTATTTGAAGCTTTACGCTCTAAGCAAGTACGCGAACTTTTAGTACGCCATCAATAGCCGCAATACTATCAACCAAACCTTGATCCAAAGTATCTGCTTCTACGTCAACAATGGTGTAAGCCAAGTCGCCACGGCTCTTGTTCAACATGTCTACGATGTTTAGACCCGCGTCGGCTAGCAAGGTAGAAATTTGACCTACCATGTTTGGTACGTTGCGGTTAGCTACCGTCAAACGAGCGCCATCAGCGCGCGGCATGATTGCTTCTGGGAAGTTAACCGAGTTACGGATGTTACCGTTTTCTAGGTAGTCCATTAGCTGGTCAGCCACCATCACCGCGCAGTTGTCTTCGGCTTCGCCGGTAGACGCGCCCAAGTGAGGCAAGGCAATTACTTTCGGGTGGTTCTTGTTAGCGTTGTTAGGGAAGTCTGTAACGAAAGCATTTAGCTTGCCGTTATCTAGGC
>JAPPPA010000269.1:5371-10906 GCA_028817755.1 Gammaproteobacteria bacterium
CACACGCGCGCAGCTTGCCGCTGTCTAGGCCAGCTACAACTGCTTCTTCGTTGACGATGCCATCACGAGCAAAGTTCATGATGACGGCACCATCACGAGCAACTTTCAAACGCTCAGCGTTAATCAAGTCACGCGTCGCGTCGATCAATGGAACGTGAACGGTAATGAAATCAGAACGTGCAATGAGGTCGTCAACGTTAACCGCTTGCTCTACGCCTGAAGATAGCTGCCAAGCATTTTTAACGGTCATGGCTGGATCGTAACCCACTACTTTCATGCCTAACGCTAGCGCAGCGTTAGCCACACGGTAACCAATAGCACCAAGACCAATTACACCCAAGGTGCGGCCTGGAATTTCATAACCGCTGTATTTCTTTTTGCCGTCTTCTACGAGCTTGTTTAGCTCGGCGTCTGGCGCTTCCAAAGCTTTGGTGTAATCCCAAGCTTGAGGAATGTTACGTGCCGCCATAAAGATGCCGGCCAAAACCAGCTCTTTTACCGCGTTAGCGTTAGCGCCCGGCGCGTTAAATACCGGCACACCTAGGCCAGACATCTTGTCGACCGGAATGTTGTTTACACCAGCACCCGCACGGCCTACGGCTTGCAGGGTTTCTGGCAATTCCATGTCGTGCATTTTGAAAGAGCGCAGCATGATTGCGTCTGGATGGCCAATTTCAGAAGCTACTTCGTAACGATCACGTGGGTAGCGATCTAGGCCGACTGGAGAGATGTTGTTAAGCGTAAGAACTTTATGCATGAGTCTATAAATCTGTACGTTAGGCAGCGCCCAAGGCGGCCTTTGTTAGTAAAAAAACGCTTAGGCGTTTTTGGCCTCGAAATCGGCCATAAATGAAATAAGGGCGTCTACACCCGCTTCTGGCATCGCATTGTAAATGCTGGCACGCATGCCGCCTACTGAACGGTGACCTTTTAGCGTCACAAGGCCAGCTTCTTTGGCTTCTGCCAAGAACTGCGCGTCTAGATCAGCGTTAGCCAAGGTGAACGGCACGTTCATCCAAGAGCGGCACTCTGGCGCTACTGGGTTAGCGTAGAAGTTTGAAGCGTCAATCGCGTCGTAAAGTTTCTTAGCTTTACGCTCGTTGATTTCAGCCATTTTCTCTAGGCCGCCGTTTTCTTTCAGCCACTGGAATACCAAACCACACATATACCAGCCGTAGCATGGTGGTGTGTTTAGCATCGAGTCGTTGTCAGCCATTTGCTGCCAGTCCCAAACCATTGGAGTTTTAGGATCAGCGTTGCCTAGTAGGTCTTCACGAACGATAACCAACACTAGGCCTGATGGACCGATGTTTTTCTGTGCGCCAGCGTAAATCACGCCGTATTTCGACACGTCGATTGGACGCGACAAAATCGTAGACGAGAAGTCAGCCACAACTGGTACGTCAACTTCAGGTACGAATGGGAATTCCACGCCTTCGATAGTTTCGTTAGGCGTGATGTGCAGGAAGTCAGCGTCTGGGCTTAGGTTCCACTCGCTCTGTGGTGGCACAGAAGTGAAAGGATCCGCTTTCGCTACAACATTCGCGGTGATGTATTTGCCCGCTTCTTTGTGCGCTTTTTTGCCCCAAGAACCAGTAATAACGTAATCACCCACCTTGGCGCCCAAGTTCAATGGAATGCCTGCGAACTGACCACTCGCGCCGCCTTGTAGGAATAGCACTTTGTAGTTGTCAGGAATCGCCATTAGCTCGCGCAAGTCCGCTTCTGCTTGTGCCGCAATCGACACAAACTCTTTACCGCGGTGGCTCATTTCCATGACAGACATGCCAGAGCCGTTCCAGTCTAATAACTCAGACTGTGCTTTTGCTAATACTGCTTCCGGCAACGCTGCAGGGCCGGCACTAAAATTAAATACACGTGACATTGTGTTACCCAAAAGTAATAAACGTTAGCCGATTACTCGGCGTTCTCATTGTCCCCAGCGCTATTGCCCTCTTCAGGGCCAGCGCCTTCATCTTCGCCTTCATTTTCGTCGTCGCCTTCTAGCTGCACTACCGGTGCAATACCAATGAGACGCTCTTTGTCGCCTACGCGAATCACGCGTACGCCTTGCGTGTTACGACCAAGCACAGAAATTTCGTTCACTGCGGTGCGGATCAAAGTGCCGCCATCCGTAATCAACATCACTTCTGCGTCGTCAGTCACCTGCACAGCACCTACAAGCGCGCCATTGCGCTCGCCGGTTTGCATGGCAATCACGCCTTGCCCGCCACGACCGTGTGTCGGGTAGTCTTCAATCTTGGTGCGCTTGCCGTAACCGTTTTCGGTTACCGCGAGGATCTCGCCTTCTTCTTGCAGAATAATGAGTGAGATCACGTGCTGGTCTTCTTGCAGACGCACGCCACGCACACCACCCGCAGTACGGCCCATTGGGCGTACATGTTCTTCTTTAAAGCGGATCGACTTACCGGCGCTGGTTGCCAACACAATGTCGGCATTGCCGTCGGTAATCGCTACATCTACCAGCGAATCATCGCCACGCAAATCAACCGCGATAATGCCGCTGCTACGTGGGCGCGAGAAGTTGGTTAGTGCGGTCTTCTTAACCGTACCGTTACGCGTCGCCATAAAGATGTATTGGTCTTCGGCGTATTCGCGAATCGGCAATACCGCGTTCACGCGCTCGCCTTCTTCCAACGGCAGCAAGTTCACAATTGGCTTACCACGGCTACCGCGACCGCCTTGCGGCAACATGTAAACCTTCAGCCAGTAACACTTACCGGCACTGGTAAAGCAGAGCAAGGTGTCGTGGGTGTTCGCCACGAACAACTTATCAACGAAATCTTCTTCTTTAGTTGCGGTTGCGCTCTTACCGCGACCACCACGACGTTGCGCTTGATACACATCTAGCGCTTGCGACTTCACATAACCGGCATGAGACAAGGTCACGACCACGGTTTCATCCGTAATCAAGTCTTCCAAGCTCAAGTTTGAGTGGTGCTGCATGATCTCGGTACGGCGCTCATCGCCATACTGTTCACGAATCGCTTCTAGCTCTTCTCGAATCACTTGCAGCAAGCGATCCGGATCAGAAAGAATTTCAATTAGATCAGCAATTTTGTCTAGTAACTCTTTGAATTCTTGAACAATTTTATCTTGCTCAAGACCGGTCAAACGGTGCAAACGCAATTCAAGAATAGCTTGTGCTTGGCCTGGAGAAAGCTGGTATTCCTCGCCATGCAAGCCGTATTGCTCTTCCAAATCGTCTGGGCGGGAAGCGTCAGCACCAGCTCGTGCAAGCATTTCGCTCACCGCGCCAGACTTCCAAACCTTACCCATCAGTTTTTCTTTCGCTTCCGCAGGGCCTGCTGAAGCTTTGATGAGTGCAATAACCTCATCAATATTCGCCAACGCTACCGCCAAGCCTTCTAACACGTGGGCACGGCCACGAGCTTTGCGTAGGTCAAATACGGTACGGCGAGTAACGACTTCACGACGGTGACGCAGGAAGTTGTCGAGAATGTCTTTTAAGTTAAGCAGCTTCGGCTGGTTATCAACCAAGGCCACCATGTTCATACCGAACACGGTTTGCATGGAGGTGTGCTGGTACAGGTTATTCAGAATAACCTCGCCCACTTCACCACGGCGCAGCTCAATCACCATACGCATGCCGTCTTTATCAGACTCGTCGCGTAGGCCAGTGATGCCTTCTAGTTTTTTCTCTTTAACTAGCTCGGCAATACGCTCAATCAAGCGTGCCTTATTCACTTGATAAGGCAGTTCCGTCACAACAATACGTTGCTTGCCTTCGTCGGCGTCACCTTCAATATGCGCACGAGCACGAATATGTACACGGCCACGGCCGGTACGGTAAGCCTCGCGCACACCTGCCACACCATTAATGATGCCGGCAGTTGGAAAATCTGGGGCTGGTACATGCTCCATCAACTCGTCGATGGTCATGTCTTCTTTTTCAATTAACGCGATGCAGGCGCTAATAATTTCATTGAGGTTGTGTGGCGGGATATTGGTCGCCATACCTACCGCAATACCACTAGAGCCGTTCACCAACAAGTTAGGTACTTTGGTTGGCAATACGGTTGGCTCATGCTCAGAGCCGTCGTAGTTCGGGTGGAAATCAACGGTTTCTTTTTCAAGATCAGCCAGCATTTCGTGGGCGATCTTGGCCATGCGCACCTCGGTGTAACGCATCGCCGCTGGGGCATCGCCGTCAACCGAACCGAAGTTACCTTGGCCATCTACCATCATGTAGCGCAACGAGAATGGCTGCGCCATCCGCACGATGGTGTCGTAAACCGCAGTATCACCGTGTGGGTGGTACTTACCAATCACGTCACCCACCACACGGGCAGATTTTTTATAGGGTTTGTTCCAGTCGTTGCCCAATACGTTCATGGCGTAGAGAACACGGCGGTGAACCGGTTTCATACCATCACGGACATCTGGCAGAGCACGACCCACGATTACGCTCATGGCGTAATCAAGGTAGGACTGCCGCATTTCATCTTCAAGGTTTACGTGAAGAAGTTCGCGTGCGAAATCAGACATAGAAAGAGTGTTTGTTGGCCTTAAGCGCTTTTTTCTTTAGTGACCACCTCAATAAGGCGGCCCGCAACATCATCCCCCAAAGGCTTTAGCGAGTGCGTTCTCCGCGAAGTTTTAGCGTTTTTCTAGACCGCCAAAAACTCAATACCAAGCCTAAGGTACATAACCCAGAACTTTAACATAAGCAGAAGCGATTTAAGAGCGTTTTAAGCAATTACGCACCCCTTGCTTACCTTTTTGTTAAGAACCGCTAAAATCGCGCCAAATTTTAGAGATTAATCGCATGCAACTTGTCGATATTGGCGCCAACTTAACCGCCGAAGCTTTCCAAAATGACGTTCACCAAGTGATCGCCGAAGCCCATGAATGCGGCGTTACGCGAATGGTGTTAACCGGCTCAGATGTCGCCGATAGCAAAGCAGCTGCAGCTCTTTCCGAAAGCTATCCAAGCCAGCTATGGAGCACCGCGGGCATCCACCCGCATATGGCGAAATCATTTGACGACAACAGCATAGAAACATTGACTGAATTACTTGCCCTACCGCAAGTGGTTGCGGTGGGTGAAACCGGCCTAGATTACAACCGCAACTTTTCTGAGCCTGAGCAGCAAAAAAAGTCATTTGAAGCGCATCTACAACTTGCCGCAGAAACCAAGTTACCGATGTTTCTACACCAACGCGACGCGCACGATGACTTTCTCTTGTTGCTAGAGAAATACCGCGCCGACCTAGGCCCAGTTGTAGTCCATTGTTTTACTGGCGAAGAAAACGAGCTAGACGACTACCTAGCATTAGACTGCCATATCGGTATTACCGGCTGGATTTGCGACGAACGCCGCGGCCACCACCTAAGAGACTTCGTTGGGAAAATCCCCGCCGGCAGACTCATGATCGAAACCGATGCGCCCTATCTGCTACCGCGCGACCTAAAGCCGAAACCGAAAAGTCGCCGCAATGTGCCGAAATACTTGCCGCATATTTGTGAAGTCATTGCTGAATGCCGTGGCAC
>JAPPPA010000304.1 GCA_028817755.1 Gammaproteobacteria bacterium
CTTCTAGGTCGTCCACGATGTTGCCAGTTGGGAACATGGCTTCGGACGCGTCTACCGGCTCAAGGAATTCCACTTTCACTTCGGCAGCCGGGAAGGTGACGCCGTCTAGTTCAAAGTCGCCGGTTTCTTGTACTTCGCCATTGGTCATTGGCACTTGGGCGATGATGGTTTTTTGGATGTTCTTTTGCCAAATGCGAATGGTGGCGATGCCGTTATTGTCAGCGCTTTGGGGCAAGCGCTCGGCATCAACTAGACCGTTGCTAATGGCGAAGGCGCCGACAGCAGCGGTGAGGTTGCCGCAGTTGCCGCTCCAGTCTACAAAGGGGCGGTCGATAGCGACTTGGCCGAAGAGATAGTCAACGTCGTGGTCGGGCTGCTCGCTTTTGGCGAGGATGACGGTTTTGCTGGTGCTAGAGGTGGCGCCGCCCATGCCGTCGGTGTGTTTGCCGTATGGGTCTGGGCTGCCGATAACGCGTAGCAATAAGTTGTCGCGTGCTTCGCCCGGTACTTGGGCGGCTTCTGGTAGGTCGGTGAGGCTAAAGAAAACGCCTTTGCTGGTGCCGCCACGCATATAGGTGGCTGGGACCCGGATTTGTGGACGATGTGTTTGAGGTGCGTGAGCCATGATTCGGTATCAATAACGTTGATTATTGCGGCACATTATACGCGTCGCCTTGGCGATACTTGAGTTCCTGAGTCTCGTTATAGTGGCGTTACGTAGTAAATCCATTAAAGGAAACGTTGTGGACGCGTTTTATATCGCTGAGGGTGATCATTTCATCTCAACCGTGAATACCACTGGGCCGTGGCACCCGAAGTTGCAGCACGCGGGGCCGCCTTCGGCATTAATGGGGCGGGCTTTAGAGTTGGAAGCTGGCGACTTACAGTTGGTGCGCTTTAGTAATGACTTGCTTAAACCAGTGCCGGTAGCGCCATTAAAAATTGAGTTGGATGTGGTGACGCCGGGCAAACGGCGCCAAGTGATTGAGGCGCGTTTGCTTACGGTAGAGGGCGAGCAATTGGTGGCGCGGGCGCAGGGTTTGTTTTTGCGTCAGCAGGATATTCCGATTGAAGGCGTGAGGGTGCATGACGGCGAACCGCCAATCTCGCCGCAACATGCCGATGCTTTTGATTTCAGCTTTTTCAAAACCGAAGTGGGTTATCACACGGCAATGGAGTTGCGGATGGCGTCTGGAGGCCCCGGCACTGGCAAAACCCAAATGTGGATGCGCCAACGTGTGGCGCTGGTGGCTGGTGAGCAGCCGTCGCCATTGCAGCGTTTATTAACCGTGGCGGATTCCGGTAACGGCGTCAGCATGGCGGTGGATAAGAACCGCTATAGCTTTGCCAATCCTGACCTCACCGTGAATATGCGCCGCGCACCGCAAGGCGAGTGGATTTGCTTAGATGCGCATACGCATTTTCAAAATAACGGCTTGGGTATGGCCGAAAGTCGGCTTTGGGATGAGCGAGGCGTAGTGGCTAACGGTACGCAGAATTTGTTGTTGGAGCTGGCGCCCTAAACGCTGCGCTTATCTAAGCGCTCGCGTAGTTTTTCGTAGCTTTCTTTGCGCTCGGAATAGCGGTCGGCGAAGTAGTCGCGGTTGCCGTTCAGCAGGGTGGTGAATTTCACCAGTTCTTCTACCACGTCGACAATGCGGTCGTAATACGACGACGGCTTCATGCGGCCGTCTTCTTCAAATTCTAGCCAGGCTTTGGCAACGGATGACTGATTCGGAATAGTCACCATACGCATCCAGCGGCCGAGGATGCGCATTTGGTTAACGGCGTTAAAAGACTGCGAACCGCCGCTAACCTGCATCACCGCGAGGGTTTTGCCTTGTGTTGGTCGTACGCCGCCTAGCGACAGCGGAATCCAGTCAATCTGCGCTTTCATAATGCCGGTCATGGCGCCGTGGCGTTCCGGTGAGCACCAGATCATGCCGTCGCTCCAGTTCACTAGCTCACGCAGCTCGGCCACTTTTGGGTGGTCGACATCGGCATCGTCTGGCAGCGGCAAGCCGGAAGGGTTGAAGGTTTTGGCTTCAACGCCAAAAAATTCGAGTAGGCGGGCGCATTCTTCGGTCACTAGGCGACTGTAAGAACGCTCGCGTAGCGAACCGTAAAGCAGCAAAATTTTTACGGGCTGCTCGGATGGTAGTTTCGGCGAGAGTTGCTCGTGGTCGATGGAGAGCAAGTGCTGCGAGTCGATATTAGGAAGTGAGTCGGACATGTTGTTTAGGCGCGTAGTGCGTGCCAGCGTTTGTTGCGTTGAATAAAGTAGTCGGTATAGCGGCACACCGGCTGCACTTTAAGATTTTCCTTCTCAATTTCAGCGAGTGCAGCGTTCATAAGCCGCCCGCCAAGCCCTTGGCCTTTACGGTCAGCGGGCACTTCTGAATGGATTAAATGC
>JAPPPA010000058.1 GCA_028817755.1 Gammaproteobacteria bacterium
ATGTAAACGTAAACCCAACTGGCCATAACGGCGCTTGTTGCCCGCTGTTAAGTTTTCTTCATCAGCCACATCTGCAGTAATGCTGACGTGCTTGCCAAGTTTAATCTCAGCTTCGGCGCCAACTTTACGCGTAGCATTCTCGCTCGCAGACACCGAGCCTAAGCCATAACCCGCTTCAATCTCGCGGAAGTAAACACGACCATTAATACGATCACCGCGATGCGATAGCTCAATCACCTTGCCCGCTGCAACGGTATTAACGCCTGCGATATCACGCTCGGTTTCGCCATACTCAAATTTCAGTTCGCCATGTTGGCCGAAACGCACTCGGCCATCTGCCGCCACCAAGCTGCGCTTAGCTAAACTGTCGTCTTCGGTGATATAGCTCACACCTAACATTAAACGCTGACTAGCATTGTGTAGCGCTAGGCGAGCACCGGCTGTAGTGACTTTCTCGCCACCGTCTTGCACTTCGTACTCCGCCACAATGTAGACAGGGTTGAAGTCTGCATCACGCACAGCAACCGGCTCACGGAAGAATACGGTGCCGTCGTTGTAATTAATTTGATAGTCGTAATAACGGCGCAAGGTGCGTGTCTCGACAATCTCATGACTACGCAATCTATCGCGCGTTTCTAGGCGAATACTTTCAGTGTTTAGTTCGGGCACTTGGCTTAAGCGGTATAAACCAGACGTACCATCACCCGGAATTTCGTCACGCGCGTAACCTGTTTCCGTTTCAGCCGCAAACAAGTTATAGCTGACATAGCGGCCACGCAGCTCACTCTTCAAACCAGTCAGCGAACGTTGATAGTTAGCCAGCTCAACCACATTCAAATCCGTGGTGATATCGCCATAGGTCGCATGGAATGCACCGCGCTCTAAACGCACATAAATTTGCTCTTGGCTGACGCCTTCTTGGCCGCCAAAGGATTGATCACCATATAAGGTGTACCAAGCATTCGGATCAATCGTGCCGCCGTGACCAAACTGTTGTGCTTCTTCTTCGTTATCGTCATAACGCAAGGTCAGCAACGCACTGCCTAAAATTCGACCTTTCGCAAAGAAGGCCACACGCCCGTCGGAGTACACTTCATCGCCATCGGCAGACTGAACACTACCCGCTGGCGCTTGCTGAGAAAGGCTGCCTTCAGCCAAACCAACTAGAATCCAGTCACGCGGTGCTTCTGTTAACCAAGCACTCACTTGGTTTTGGCGGTTATCGCTAAAGCGGAAATCAATATCAATACGGCCCGGCGGAGTGGCCGGTGAAAGTCGAATAAAGGCAGTACCGTTATCATCGGCCACCACATAACGGTAACGCGCTGGGCGGCCATTTACAGTGCCTTGCACTCCAGCATCCACGGCCGTCTCTAAGCTTTGCTGACCGCTAGTAATATTGAACTCGCCAGCGGTGCCACGGCCAATCGGCGCACCGGACACATCAGTTAAGCGAATAGCTAAGGTCGCTGGCTGCTGACCATCAATAATTAATCGTGAACTTTCAGACAACAACTCCGCGTAGGCTGGTGCTGTACTGCGGCGAACTGTGCGCGTTATGGTTTCTACAATGGTGCCTTCCTTATCGAACAGGAACACAACCAATTCACTGTCGCCAGCAGGAATATCAACACCTTTCCATGTGCTCACCGCGACTTTTCGGTTACGGCTGCGTTCCTGACCTTGGTAGTTCAATGCACTGACGCCCGCGCCATTAATCTCCACTTGGACACGCTGTTTTGGATCATGCTTAACAGCAATCGGAATACTAATACCTTCAGGTGTGTAACCTTCAGAAGGCAGCACTAATGCAAGCTCGTTGTTTTGCTGGTTAATCCACTTGCTATTGAGGTCTTGCAAACCAAGTTGTGTCACCATCGGTGGCTGCCATAACACTGGCGCCGCCCAGCCTTGACCTTCTACAACCACGGTTTTAAATCCGCTATCGGCTTCTAATACATTAATAAGGTGTCCATTGCTTAAGGCACCGGCATACACCTGCACTTCTACACGGCGATTCTGGGCTTTACCTTCTGCCGTTAGGTTGGTCGCAAGTTGTTCGAATGGGCCAACGCCTTCAACATCTATACGGTCAGGATTAATACCCAGCGTTGCCGCCAAGAAGTTAGCTACTGATTTCGCACGAGCGTAGCCAAGCTCGATATTGTTCTTAAATAAATGATGATTGCGCGGTGGAATCATGTCGCTGTCAGTATGACCACGCACCTTCACAGTAATGACTGGGCGATTGGCTAAACGGGCTGCAAGCTCGCGTAGCGATTCGCGGTCCACTTCTTTGAGCTCGGTGCTAAGCACGTCGAACTGTGGACGATATATATATGTCTCTGGCTCACCGAGTTCTTCACTACACCCTAAGGTGTTGCTGGCGATTGG
>JAPPPA010000286.1 GCA_028817755.1 Gammaproteobacteria bacterium
GTAATACATATGCAGCTCGTCGCCCACCTGCAAATCAGCCTTAGCACGGCGTAACCGTTTGGTGTTTTGTCCACGCGTTAGCCAAACCGCGCCGCACTGCATCACCTGCTTTAAACGGGTGCGAGAAAGCTCGCAATTTGCGGCCAAGCAATCAAGCGCTGACTGTTCCGACTCAACCGGAAGGTGCAATTCAATATCCGTTGGCATTAGCGCCTCTTTCTTAGTGCCATTGCCTTAGCGCCATTGGCCACGCAAAGCTTGTACCCGCTTTTGCAGTTCAGCCGCAGTCGTGTCTTCGGGGTTCATAATTTCGCCCGCGCGCACTTGGATCTTTTTCCACGGGCGCGGCAAACCTTTAAAGGTGCCGCCACCGCTGCGGCTAAACCAACTACCCCATAGGCCACGTAAGGCGACTGGCACAACACGTACTGGCGTGCGTTTCAGAATGCGTTCTACGCCTTCTTTAAAGGCAATCATTTCGCCGTCCCAAGTGATCGCACCTTCTGGGAACACCAATACGGCTTGGCCGTCTTGCAGCTCTTCCGCAATTTTGTCGTAGGCGGCGGCGAGCATTTCTGGGTCTTTTTTCGCAGGTGCGATGGGGATCGCTTTAGCCGTTCGGAAAATCCAGTTCATCACTGGCGCTTGGTAAAAGCCTTTATCCATCACAAACCGTGGCGGGCGCTTAATCGTGCCGCCGACCACAAAGGAATCGATAAAGCTCACGTGGTTGGCCACAAGCAACACGGGCCCACGGGCAGGAATGTTGTCTAAGCCCTTAGTTTCGATGCGATAAAAGAAGTGAATAAAACACCAAGCAAAAAACTGTAAAAAGGCGATCGGTAACTGCCATAGAACCAAAAGACTTACAGCCAAACCGCAGGCCGCCAATACATTAAAAGGATTCAGTTGCGACGCGTAACTTTGTAAAAAGTCTGCGCCTACCTGCCCCACAACAATAGCCAGCCCGATTGCTAGTAATAGCACAACCGTATTACGGCGCTGCGTCGTGGCATCAGTACGCCGTACATATAAACCGAGTTGCGGCAAGGCAAACAAACCACACCACACACCTAGCCAAGCCGCTAACCCTGCCCAACGGGTTTGCAGTAGTTGCCACCAAGAATCAATCTGCTGAGGGAAGTCGACCAGCCGTAAATCCCAGTCATAGAAAACCAAGCCAACGGCCGCAACAGGCACCAAGCCGAGCTGTGGTTCGCCTTCAGACAACCAGAGCACGGGAATCGCCGCGAAGGCCACGCCTAGCAACCAAAGCAATAAGGTCATGCTTTGTATCTGCATTGCAGGCAACTGCCCTGCATAGTGAACTTGCCAGAGCTGAAAGTGAGCAACAAACAAGGCCACTACGGCAGAAACTCCGATGGCTGGCATTAATAGCTCGCGATTTTTGCCAGGACTAAAAATCGCTTTAACCGAACTAATAAATGGGTTTTCGCTTGCAAGTGCCATGCGGCCTCCCGCCTTTATTGTTTTGCTAGCTAATCCTATAGACCTTTAACGCTAAGGGCCATGTAATCTGACGACGGCCCTCACCCCAAAGCTGGCACAACTGTTCTCGTACTTCCGCCACAGGGTCACTCGCCTGTTTTTCTCGGTACTTTTGCGTGGCTGACCAGCTAGATAGATAACCAAGAAAATGCTCCACGCCCCACTCCAAATTAAGCGACAACTGCTTATTCAACAAGCATTCAAATGGCGGCTCAATAGACTCATACAAACAGTCCACATGCTCGCGACCCGGCGGCCAGTAATCGCCCACTTTTTTGCTGTGATAGTAATGCTCAAAACCGTTAGGCAAGCCTGCACTAGCAAGTCCGTAGGTCCAAAAGGCCAAGACAGCATTATGCTTGGCTACACGACGGCACTCTTGCCAGAAAGCATCAAAATCAAACCAGTGAATTGCTTGTCCAACGGTAATCAAATCAACGCTGTTATCCGCCAAGCCCGATTGCTCAGCCGTAGCGAGAGAAAAATCGACATTGGCTGGCGCGTTAGCTTGCTCTAGCTGCGCAGCGCTTAAATCTGTCGCATACACCTGCTCAAAATGCTCTGCCAGCACGCGCGCAACTTGGCCACTACCGGTGCCACAATCCCAAGCCGCAGCTCGGTTTTTCGCTATTGGCAGCAGCGCCTCATAAAGCGCTACGGGGTATTCAGGCCGGTAGCGCGAATAGTCTGCTGCTTGCTTAGAAAAGTGATCACCCATCAGTGCCCGCTACGCTATAAATCAGCACTGATATCGGCAACCAACCATTTCACAAAATAAGCTAAGGCCACCACGAATAAGATTGTCATCACCAAGCCCACAATCAGGTAGGACTTGTAATCTTCTTGGCCCGCATCGTGATCAAATTTGGCTTTGCTTTGCAC
>JAPPPA010000256.1 GCA_028817755.1 Gammaproteobacteria bacterium
ACGGTATTCCAAACTTCGCGCCAGAGCTATTCCGCCGTGTGGTTCTGAAAGATCCACTGAAAATGAAAGCCTTACAAAAAGGTCTTATTCAGCTTTCAGAAGAGGGTGCTACGCAGTTCTTCCGCCCCATGCGTAATAACGACTTTATTCTTGGCGCGGTAGGTGTGCTGCAGTTTGATGTGGTGGCTGATCGCCTTAAACACGAATACGGCGTAGAAGCTGCATTTGAGAACATCAATGTGCAAGTTGCGCGTTGGGTAGAAGCTGAGAACGAGCAAGATCATCAGAAGTTCAAAACCAAAGCGCACGACAACTTGGCTATAGACCACGGTGGTGAGCTGGTTTACTTGGCGCCTACACGTGTGAATTTGCAGCTCTCTGAAGAGCGGTTCCCTGAAATTTCTTTCCGGGCAACACGCGAGCATTCAGTAGCGGCTATCGATTAAAACTGCTATCGCTCCAGTCCCAGTCTTACCTAATAAGTTTTAGCTGGGAGTTCAGGCAAAGGTGAATGGAACAGTTGTGTAGGCAACTGTTCCGAGGCTACCCAAACCGCTTTTCCATTTTTAGAAAAACCGCCGGCTTCGGTTTGTGCCATTTGCGGTATATCTATTAGCGTTGGCTTTTGTTGTAAAGCAGCACCCCAGCCGTTCTGATGTTGTTGATAGAGGTAGCTGTCTTTATAGGTCGTCACCATTAGCTGCGTACCATCGGCGGAAATGCTCATGGCAGTCGGTTGCGAGCGAAGTTCGCCATAGTAGGGATCTTCTTCTATATCTTCCGCCGTTGGCTCTGGAATGGTAGTGACTTCGGTCACGAATTCAGCGGTAGCAATGTCCGTCGTTTCTTGTAGAGCTAACTTGTAAAGGCGTGGCGGGGTGTCGCGTTTGGTTAGTAGCCACACGGTGTTGTCTTCACTGTCTACCGCGACGGCTTCGGAGTCTCTAGCGCCATCTTCATAGCGAAAGTTAATAGTGGTCTTTACAGAAGCAGTGGCTTGCTCAAGCTTAGGCTCGGGTAATGCATATAAAGTAACGTTAGAACGAACAGCGCGATTGTCGCCAACGTCTGCGACCAATAACCATAGTTTGCCATTACGTTGAAAACGCGCCATATCTTCCCAATCGTTTGATTCGGCGTTGGTCAGCGAGACGGTTTGCACTACATCTCCGGTAGCAGTATTTACGGCGTGAATTTCAGCCTCGCTGCCACTGTCATTGTGCATCCAAAGTATGTTGTCGTATGAAGAGGCGCTGAGGCCGCTGGCTTCGTCAACGAGGTCGGTATTTAGCTGAATCAGCTGCTGCCCCTGCGATGTTTGTGTGGCACTTAGTGGCTCGGCTAAGTGGGGTGATTCACAGCCAGAAAAGAATAGCGCGCAAAAGCTGTATAGAAGGCTTTCAATAGTCATTGGGGAGCCTTTCTAGCCTAAAAAAGGCGCTGCCGCAGCAGGGCTAGTTCTTCGTAAACCCAACGCTCAAATACTAGCCAGTTGTCGGCGCGTGGCCACCAGTCGCTCCAATCTCTCGGGTGTAGTTGTTTAACTAGGTGACCGGTGGGATAGCCGGTTACTTCTAGACCTTGGCTTTTGAATAAGTCGAGTGCTCTAGGTAAGTGTGATGCAGATGTAATGAGTAGGGTGTTTTTGTCTTTTAACAGAGCCGCGGTTGCCTGCGCTTCTTCTTCGGTATTTCTGGGTGTGGGGTAGCGCAGTATGCGCGATGGCGTTATACCTAGGCTGATTGCCAATTCGGCGCCTTTATCTGCGGCGGTGACTGTGTCGCCACCGGCATAACCGGTGAAAACCAACTGGCTACCTGGATATTGCTTAGCCAAAACCACGCCTTGGGTAATTCTGGCTAACGCGGAGTAATACAACTGGGCTACCAGCGGCAGTTTAGGGTCAGATACATGTCCGCTTCCTAGTACGACGATGTAATCCGGGGCTTGCTCTATTTCGGGTACGGCTATTTGTTGTTCCTTGCCAGCCAATAGAGGTGATGAGAGCGGCGCGACACTGCCAAACGTGACTAAACCGATGGCGGCTAGCAAACAGAGTGTGCGCAGCTTTCTTGGGCCTAGCAGTGCCAGTAGCAAAAGTAACAGTACTAAGCTGCTAGGTAGCATTAAAAAGCCCGGGATTTTATAGAGTGGGGTCATAAAAAACGCCGTCATAACGACGGCGCCTCATGTTGTTATTGGTTAGCTATTAAAGCTCGGGTTTGTAGATGGCACCTGCAATTGCGCCAGCAATAGCCGATTGCACAAAGCCGCTCATAATCCATTTGCATACTAGATCAGACGGTAGCGGTTGTACGGCAAAGAAAATTAAGTTGGTGCCGGCTGCAATAACGGCGAGTGCGATGCCGGTCATCGCGCCAGCGGCCCAACCGCCGCGCTCGGTGCGAAACACAATCCAAACAATACCTAAGGTAATAATGAACTGACCCAAGGTGAGATAGGCCATAAAGTCCATCATTTCGGCCTCTGGCCGCCATAGCTGAGGGGTGGCTTGGTAAATGGGGCCAAGATAAATGTTGTGGAATACGAAGTCGTACACTGCAACAAATACAAAGGTGGCGATTAAGGCACCAATAAAGCGTGCATTCATAGTGGTCTCCTAGGTTTTATTATTGGGAGGCTCTACGCGTCCCAGTCATCTCTATTTACTCACAATATTACGCGCATTTTTGGCGAAGTCATCCGCGGCGTCGCTGTTATCTAGTTTTGTTAGATCTGGCAGTTTTACCGGCACTTCAATGCCTTTTTGCATGGCAGGGCGTTCTGCTAGCTGGCCCATCCAGCGGTTCAGGTTATCTAAACCGTCAATGCTAATGCCGCTCCAACGGTGTGTGCGTACCCAGCACCAGTTGGCAATATCGGCAATACTCATTTCTTCATTCGCCAGCCATTCTTTGTCGGCTAGGTGCTTGTCTAGCACTTCAAAAATGCGGCGGCCTTCGTTTTGATAACGGTCGATAGCCGGTTGGATTTTTTCTGGGAAGTAGCGGTAAAACACATTGGCCTGCCCCATCATTGGGCCGACGCCTGCCATTTGGAACATCAACCACTGAATAACATTGCTGCGGCCTTTAGCGTCTTGGGGCATGAACTTACCGGTTTTTTCGGCGAGGTAAATCATGATCGCGCCAGATTCCATTAAGGAAAAGTCGTCGTTGTCGTGATCAATAATGACCGGGATTTTTCCGTTCGGATTGAGTTCCCGGAAATCTGGATCGTTTTGGTCGCCGCCTAGGATGTTCACAACCTTTACGGTGTATTCCAAGCCCATTTCTTCCAAGGTGCAAGAGGCTTTGTGGCCGTTTGGCGTAGGCGCGGTGTAAAGCGTAATCATGATGCTGTTCCTTATAACCAAGCAATGCTTGGGCGGGTGTTGATGCTGTCGTACCAGCGCTGAAGGTTTTCTTGCTCTGGCAAAATGGGGGTGTCTGAAAGCTTTTTGAAAAACTTAATGCTGCAGTAAGCGGTTATGTCGGCGACGCTAAAAGTGTCGCCGGCAATAAAGGTTTTATTGGCGAGTTCTTTGTTCAAAATGTTCATGCGCTGTTTTGCGCGTTCACGCATTTTTTCGCCGTATTCGGGTACTTGGTCTTCCAACATTTTTGCCATGGGGTTGGCGTGGCGAAAGGCCATGGCTGTCGGCATCATCAGCTCCATTTCCATTTTGCGTTGCCACATTTCAATGGTGGCTTGTTCTAACGCGCTGCTGCCGAGTAGCGGGTTTTCGGGGTGTTCAAGCTCAATGTAACGGCAAATCGCCATGGTTTCTTGGAGTACGGTGTTATCTGTTACAACAAGGCTTGGCACCAAACCGTTGGGAGCTATAGCGCGATACTCAGGGCTGCGGTGTTCGCCCTTCATCATGTCGACGTTTATCAGTTCGATACCTTGGCTGCCGTCTATGGCAATGCCTTTTTCACCCAAGAACATACGCACACGCATAGGGCTAACAGCGTATTTAAAGTCGTACAGTTTCATGCTGCCTCCTTGGTGCTGCCAAATTAGATTTGTATAGTGGCAGCGTTTATTCATTGTGGATATGTAATGAGCCTACAAGATGCTCTGATTATTGTCTTAATTGCCAGCGTGATGTTGTCTATGGGTCTCGCACTTAAGCCACAAAATCTTTGGCAGGCGATTAAGCACCCGAAACCGCTGTTATTAATTCTGGGCATTAATATCTTGCTGCTACCGGTGATTGGCTGGTGTTTAGGACAAGGCTTGTCCGCAGAAATGGCTTTGGCGCTGTTGCTCGCTGGCGCCTGTGGCATTGGTAGTACGGCGCCACTATTCACGGCCAATGTGCGGGGAGATATTGCCTTAGCAACCGCCGCGATGGTGATTAATGGGTTTATATGTCTGCTAACGCTGCCGTTTACCTTAGCCATGGCTGGCTTTGAATTGGAAAGCTCAGCCGTTGCCTTAAGTGATGTTGCCTTAAATGCGTTCTACACATTAGCGCTGTGGCAGGTATTGCCGTTGCTGTTAGGCATGCTAGTGCATCGCCTATGGGAAGCTGCGGCATTGGTTTGGGCGAAACGTTTTAAAACCTTAGGAAATGCCACTCTGGCGCTATTGATTGTCGGTATCACTGTCACACAGGGCCATTTGTTTTTGACCTTGTCTGTCACTGACTTGGCGGTAATGGCGCTATTAGTATTGGCAACGTATCTGTTGCCATTTTTGTTTAGAAGTCAGCAGTGGGGTTCAACGTTGGTGTTTTGCACGAGTACTCGAAACCTGAATTTAGCGCTGCTGCTGGCATCACAAGTGTTTGCGAGTGATGCCTTACTACTCACCATATTGAGTTATTCGGCGGTGATGTACATCTTGTTGTTGCCGTTTACTGTGCTGCTGAATAAACGCGCTTATGTAGATTAAATGCGGTAGAGTTTTACTAAATGCGTAAGTAAACGCAGGAGGAGAGATGCGTATTCGATTAATGGCGTTACTACTAGTACCGCTAATAGTGGCTTGTGAAAGCGTGGATAGCCGTGGTGGCACACAAACCATTACGTTAAACACCGCGCCGCAAATTACAGCGGTACCTGACCAGAAAATGGGCACGCTCGGTTTGATTGGCCCTGTTTCTTTGGTGTTGAGTGATACTGAAACGTCGAGCGAAGACTTGGATGTAAGCGCCAGCTCTAGCAACACCGATGTGATTCCAAATAGCGGCATTAGCATTACCGAATCGAACGGTGTGTGGACGGCCCAAATTCAGCAATCACGTATTGATGCTAATCACTTCGGCACACTGGGTGACACAGACATTACGGTAACGGTCTCTGATGGCCAGTTAGCTGGCAGCACTACGTTCAAAGTGACGGTTTTACCGCGTATTAACCAATACGTGGCGATGGGAACCCACAATAGCTATCACGAGGAAAGCCCGAATGCGACCTTGGTGGCGGACTGGAATTACTCCCATGACGACTTAGATAAGCAGCTATTGCAGCACCGCGTGCGCTCTTTTGAGTTAGATATTCACTGGAGCCCATCTCAATACATGCAGGTGTACCACGTAAGCGGTTTGGATGATGTCACCATGTGTGACCGCTTTGGCGCCGACCCGTTGCAACAAGGTGGCGGCTGTTTGGAAATGATTAAAGCGGGCCTAGATGCTAATCCAAACTCGCTACCTGCCATGGTAATGATTGAGCCCAAAGATGTGCTTCCGCAAGACCCGCAAGAGGGCAGCATTAACGGCCACTGGCGGGATTTTGATGATGATATTCGTGCGGTATTTCCTGAGCCTGCAGAAGGCGAAGAAGATCAGCTCATTACCCCAGCACAGATTTTAGGTACTTGCGACACGCTTGCCGAGGCAGTGCGGTTTGATACCACTTGCGGTGGCTGGCCACATATTGATGAAGCGCGCGGCAAGTTGCTGATCTTTATCATGGCTAGCAGTGACTGTACCCGTCATGGGCGCGATTACCGCGGTGTCTCTTACGAGGTTGAAGGCGATGATATCGATAACGACTTTACCGAAGAGTGTTACCCAGACGTAGAGCCGAACCCCATAGCAAACTGGTTAGCCTTCATTGAAAATGAGACTGGCCCGAATGCGGCCATTTCCCGTTGCGACAGCCCTACAGGCGGTTGTTTTGGCCTTGCTAACTTAGCTGAGGCAGCGAAAACAGGCGTGCTTATTCGTACCCGTTCAGACACGCCGCCGAGTAATAATGCTGAGCAGTGTGCAACGGGTGGCCCGCAGAACTGTACCGACTACACTCCTGTATGCGACTTTGACTATGCGCCCGAAATTGAGGGATATAGAACTCGGCTGGCTGCAGCATTGGCCTCTGGTGGCCATATGATTAGTACGGAACACCCCGCGGCGAATTACCCAGATGATGAGGCCGACGAGTGTGGCTCGAATGACAGTTATAAAGACTGGTTGGCGTACTTTGCTACGGTTGATGGTAAAGGTACCGCCGTGGCAGGTGATCCTTCAGCACTATGCAACCCAGCTAACGCACCTGTAGGCTGTGCTGATTCAATGTTCGCTGATCAAGCACCATAAAAGGCGATTAGCCCATAAAGAAAAGGCCTCTTTCGAGGCCTTTTTTATTTAGGGCGTTTCATCTACCAGTACCTGAGCACCAGCGGTGACGCTATATATGCGCCATAGGCTTTGGCCTTCGTCTTCTTCATCGACAATGGAGTTAACGTGGTACCAGGTGCATAACGTTTTAGCCGGTGTTATTTCCATAATGGAGTAACCACGGTTTTCTAAATCAACCGCACGAATATGCGGGTTATTGGTAGTCAAACCACTGGTTAAGCTGCCGCCAGGATCAGGCAAGCCCGGTGAAGTGATGGATGGGGTTACGAACTCAACACCAAAGTTCTTGCTACTTGCAAAAAAGGCTGGATTAAGTGCAGAGGTGTCGCAGGCGTTCCCATCAATAGGGTCACGCTTACGTGGATCATCTACAAGGTCGATAGCCCATGAGGTATGAATATCGCCGGTCAAGCAAATAAAGTTTTCGATGTTGTTGTTTTCAATCGCATTGAAGATGGTCTCGCGCTCGGCGTCATAACCATCCCATTGGTCATTGTTAATCACGCAGTTCCAGCGTTGATCTGCAACACCGCCACTCATTGAGATGAGTGGTGGGCCAATAAGGTGGCCCATCATGATTTGCTGGCCGAGTAGCTTCCACGTGGCTGTTGAGCCTGTCAGGGTGTCCAACATGAAAGTGCGCTGGTCGGCACTCATGAGTTCACGGCTGCTGTCTTCGTAGTCATCTGCGGTTGTATCCGCAATATGGTGGCGGCCACCTACGCGGGTATCCAGCACGATCAGGTCGGCTAAGTCGCCGTAGCTAAAGCTGCGGTCTAGGCGAGGGTCGTTATAGTTACCAGCACCTTTGCTACGTACGTCGATAATTGGCAGCCACTCGTTATAAGCCTGTGCTGCAGCTGCTTTACGGTCTTCCCAAGGGCCTTCGTCACGCTGGTTGTCACCATGGTTTTCAGCGCCGCCCTCTGGGCCTGTCGCGTCTGGATCGTAACTGTCGTTGGCTGTTTCGTGGTCGTCCCAGGTGTTAATAAAGCTATAGCGCGTATGTAACAGCTGTAGATCAATATCTTCACGGTAGTTACGGAAACGCAGACGGTAGTCTTCTAATGTAATGGTCTCGGTAATATTGTTGTGCCGATATACACGGCCAGCTTGGGTTACCGAGGTGTCTTGGTACTCAGTAGGGTTGGTGCCGTCTTCCCCCGCATTGGGGTCGCCAGGGTAGTCGTAAATGTAATCACCTAGGTGATAAACCCCATCAAGATCATCAATACGGGCTACTTGGCGGTAAGCGTTAAAGTAACCATGTGGGAAGCTAGAGCACGACAACAATGCAATTCGCAGGCTGTCTGGTGAGCCGGTTGGTAGTGTTTTCGCACGTCCAACGTGCGAGGTATACACATTGCCTGACGGGTCAGTGTTGTTGGGTGCGGTAAAGCGGTAGAAGTAGGTGGTATTGGCGTTTAAGCCGGTTAGCGTATGCTTAACCGTATGATCTTCTGCCGCTTGTGCCGTAAGGCTGCCGCTTTGCACAACGTTGGTCATGCGTGCGTCGGTTGCCACTTCCCAGTTAATGATGACATCCCCAGTGGCTTCGTTGGCACGTGTCCAAATAATGAAGCCATCTGCCGCGGGGTCACCAGCGGCTACGCTTTGGCGGAAGACATTTTGTGTCAGTGCTTCTTCACCAAGATAGCCCAGTGCAGAACAAGCGGAACCCGTAAAACCAAAGGTAACGGTGCCATTGTCGTTAAAGCTTAGCTGGTGGCCAAAATCGTTTTCCCAGATGCCGACAATGCTTGGGTCGGCGCCAGCATTGCTGAGGCTAGTACGGTGCCATTGTTGCAAGAACAGTTCGCCGTCATTATCAATTTTCCAATACATAGCATCATGGAAAAGGGCGCGTACTTTGTAATTTCTGCTTTCCGCTGGGTAACTGCAGCCGGCCACGTCCACATCGCCCAAGTTTAAGGCGAGTTCGAATGTTACTGGGTCGTAAACAAAGGTGCCGGGGTCTGCGACTACAACCGTAACGCCAGGGGCGTCATTGCTTGGGCTGCCACAGCTACTAATGCTTGCTGCAGAAAGGCCAATGCCAGCGGCACTGGCGGCTTTAAGGAAATTGCGGCGTTGCTCAACGGATTGAGTGTTGCTAGCCATAAGTTTCTCCTCCAAAAAAAACTTAAAACATTGCTGCGCGTTTTGCGCCTATAAATTAACGGCGAGGTGGACCGCTCCTGCGGCGGCGCCCTCCATTTCGGTTACCACCGCCGCCAGAGCGAGGTGGTGGGCCTTTACGTTCTGGACGTGGTGCTTTGGGTTTTGGTTCCACTAGTAGGTCTGGATCGACTGACTCTAGTGGAATTTTATGGCCGATATAGTCTTCAATATCACCCAAGTTAAAGGCGTAGGTTTCACAAGCAAAGCTAATCGCGTCGCCTTCGGTACCGGCACGTGCGGTACGGCCAATACGGTGTACGTAATCTTCGCGGTCGTCGGGTAGGTCGTAGTTAAATACGTGGGTAACGCCGGGAATATGTAGGCCACGTGCGGCTACGTCAGTGGCGATAACAATATTCAGCTCGCCGTTTTTAAACTGTTCTAGCAGGCGCTCGCGTTTCTTCTGGCGTACATCGCCACTAATCACTTCTACTGAGAAGTCATTGCCTTTTAACCAACGCCAAACGTTTTCCGCTTCGTATTTAGTATTGATAAAGATCATCGCGCGATCTGGCTGCATTTTTTGTAGCAGACCAATTAGCAGCGGAATCTTTTCGTGGTTGCCGGGGTAGTACATCACCTGGCGTACTTTGTCGGCGGTGACGTTGTCGGTTTCAATTTTTACTGAAACGGGGTCGCCCATATGCTCATAGGCTAGCTCTAGCACTTTGGCTGAAAGCGTGGCCGAGAACAGTAAATTACGACGGCCTTTTTCAACGCTAGGGCAGCGGCGAAGTAGGTAACGTAGATCAGAGATAAAGCCAAGATCGAACATGCGATCGGCTTCGTCTAATACCACCACTTCGCATTTGCTGAGCGAGAAAACGCGTTGTTTGTAGTAATCGATAATACGGCCTGGCGTGCCGACTAAGATGTCGCAGCCTTTTTCGATTTCTTCTTTTTGTTTTTCCCAGTTGGTACCGCCGTAGGCTAGGCCGAGCTTAACGTCGGTGCCTTTAATTAGCGGTTGAGCATCTTTTTCAATCTGAATGGCTAGCTCGCGGGTTGGCGCCAAAATAAGCGCACGGCAATGGCGCTTTTCGCGGCCTTCCATTGGCGCTTCGCGTAGCAGCTTGTTGAGTGTACAGAGCAAGAAAGCAATGGTTTTACCGGTGCCGGTTTGGGCTTGGCCGGCAACGTCTTTGCCTTCTAAAAACTTGGGAATCGACGCTTCTTGAATGGGTGTGCAGAACTCAAAGCCTGCAGAGGCGAGGGCGTCACTTAATGTAGGTACTAGGTCTAGATCCGCAAAACGCGTATCAGACAGGTGGTCTGGAGTGCTCATTCTTGTTGTCCGTTGTATGGGCGTAATGGTTGGCAGGAACCGTCCTGCAGCGACACTACGGAAAACAAGCAACTCTCAACCGCAGTGAAAATAGGCTGCGTAGCCTAACACACTGGGCATTTGCGGGTTTTTAGGGAGCCAAAAGTAGAAAAGGCCAGCGAGGTTGCCCTACGCTGGCCTAAGGGAACAGCCGCGGCTTAGATTGCTGCGGCTAGTTCGGTGCCTTGTTTAATGGCCCGTTTAGCGTCTAGTTCTGCGGCCACATCTGCACCGCCAATCAGGTGATGCTTGGAGCCTTGTGCTTCTAGCGCGTCGACTAAGTCACGTACTGGGTCTTGGCCGGCACAAAGAATCACGTTGTCTACGTCAGCGGTTTTTAGCTCTTCGCCATCGCCATCGTTGGCAAAGTAGTGCAGACCGTCGTCATCAATATGGCTGTATTGCACGCCGTGTACGATTTTCACGCCACGGGGGTTTAACTCTTCGCGGTGAG
>JAPPPA010000310.1 GCA_028817755.1 Gammaproteobacteria bacterium
GGCTTCGGTTAGGCAGTTCATGCTGTTGGCGGGGAACATGCCTGAGCAGCTGCCGCAGGTTGGGCAGGCGCTGCGTTCTACTTCGGCCACGGTTTCGTCGTCTACGTTCGGGTCGGCGGCCATAACCATGGCGTCAACTAGGTCTAGGCCATGGTCGGCTAGTTTGGTTTTACCGGCTTCCATTGGGCCGCCAGAAACAAAGATCACGGGAATGTTTAGGCGCATCGCAGCCATCAACATGCCCGGTGTGATTTTGTCGCAGTTTGAAATACAGACAATGGCGTCGGCACAGTGTGCGTTCACCATGTATTCCACGCTGTCGGCAATAAGGTCACGGCTTGGCAGACTGTAAAGCATGCCGTCGTGGCCCATAGCGATGCCGTCATCTACCGCAATGGTGTTGAATTCTTTGGCTACACCACCGGCTTTTTCGATCTCGCGCGCAACCAGTTGACCAAGGTCTTTTAGGTGTACGTGGCCGGGTACAAATTGGGTGAACGAGTTAGAAACCGCAATGATGGGTTTTTTAAAGTCGTCGTCTTTCATGCCGGTGGCACGCCATAGGGCGCGAGCACCTGCCATGTTGCGGCCAGCGGTAGTTGTGCGAGAGCGATATTGAGGCATTGGCTTATTGCTAATTAATAGTGTGCGAAAGATGACCATTTTAGCATTCGCAGCGCCGGGTTTTGATAATCTGCGTGCATAAGCTACTAGGAACGCAGCAATGAACTTAAAACACCTAAAAACCGGTATCGAAACTTACTTCAGCGCCGAGGCGGCTGAAATGTATTGTTTAGTGATTGTGGGTGTTGTGTTATTTGTTTTAGCGGCTGTGTTTTGGTTGAAGTTTAGCGACCGCTTTTCGCAAGGTTTTGCGATTTCCTTGTTAGTGATTGGCAGCGTGCTGACGGCAACCTGCGTTGGCTTGTTGGTGCGCGACACAGCCAATAAAGACGTGTTGTTAGAAGCCGTGCATGGGGCAAAGCCCGTAGAGCGTAAAGTGATTTTTGCGACCGAAACAGAGCGTATGCAGAAGGTGGTGGATAACTATCCGAACCTGCGCTACATCTCGGTGGCGTTTATGTTGTTGGGCAGTTTGCTGATTTTGTTTTTGAGCGCTGATTTGGCCCGTGCTGCCGGTGTGGGCATGGTATTGCTAGGCGTTAGCGTGATTATTATTGATCAGTATTCCGAGCCGCGTGCACGCACGTATTTGTCGGCCTTGGAGCGCCACGCGCCGCGCTAGCTTATTCCAACAGCATGTGCACGCGGGCGGTGGCTACCGGTTTGTGGCTGTGCAATTGCCAGCTGCGCACTTGTAAGGTCGCTACGCGGCGACCTAGCCGAACCATTTCTACTTCTGCGTAGCAGTCTTTTGCCGCAGCACTGCGCAGGTAATCAATTTGAATATTGATAGGTTTTGGAATGGTGTTTTGCGGGTGGTCTACCACGCATTGTAGGAGCGCTGAGTTTTCCATAAACCCTGCAATTACACCGCCGTGAATAGCGGGCAGCCGTGGGTTGCCAACGTTATGCGGTTGAAAGGGCAGTACAAAGCGCTGCTGTTCTTGGTGGTAATCGATACCTAAGAACTGGGCGTAAGGCACTTGCTGAATCAGTGCTTTGAAGTCTTTGGCCTGAGCGGCAGTTAGAAAGGCGTTGGCGGTGCTCATACGTCGGTTCGCCTTGTGTTGGCTGTGTCGAGCATAAAGCTGGCAGTGATATTGGCGACGACGTTTTCTGAATTTTCTTGCCAGAGCACACCGCGTACAAAGGCGACGTTTTTGGTGCGTTTAAAACATTCGGCCTCGGCGAATAGAGTGTTTTCGCTACTGGCGGGTTTGAGGTAATCCACGTGTAAATCAAGCGTGGCTAGCGGCACGATTTCGGCTTTTGAGGCCATGGCCGCTAAACCAGAAACGCTGTCGGCCATGCTCGATACCACGCTGCTGTGTAATACCTGCACGCTGGAGTGGGATTTGAATTCGGGCCGTGGCTGTAACTCTAGTTTTACGTAGCCGAGGCTGTGTTCCACCACTTGTAAGCCCAGTGCTGCGCAATGCGGAAACACCGTAGGGAAGTTGTCGAAAATTGCATGTGCCATGCCGACCAATATACGCGGTGAGTGCTGCGGTGCATTTGCGCTGCGGCCACGTTAAGGCTGACGTTTTGGCTAAGCCCGTACGTGTTAAATGTTACGTGCGCACAATCTCGCGAATGGTTTGTAGCAAGGCTTGAGTGGATTTGTTGGAAATGCCTTGTTTCTTGCCTTCGGCTTGCGCGGCGAGTTTGGCTTTGTGCTCTTTGCCTTCATTACGCAACAGCTGGCGTATACGTTGTG
>JAPPPA010000114.1 GCA_028817755.1 Gammaproteobacteria bacterium
CGGCAATGCTTCACCACGAAAGCCCAGCGAGCCGACAGCTTCTAAATCTTGCAGGCTACTGATTTTGCTCGTTGCGTGACGCGCCACGGCAAGCGGAAGTTGCGCTTTAGGAATGCCATGGCCGTTATCACGCATCCGCAATAAACGAATGCCGCCTTGCTCGGCTTCCACGTCAATCTGCGTGGCGCCTGCATCTAGGCTGTTTTCCATTAATTCTTTAACGACGGACGCTGGCCGCTCTACGACCTCACCCGCCGCAATTTGGTTTACCAGTTGCGGCGGTAGCTGCTGAATAGGCATTTAAGGAATTACCAGTTGTTGACCCACTTCTAAGCCATTACTGCGAAGGTTGTTGGCTTTGCGGATGGCGTTCACCGAAGTGCCCCAACGCTGCGCTAAAGCACTTAGCGTGTCGCCACGGCGCACGATGTAATCACCACCATGTTGAGCAAACAGTGTACCCGGTGGAGGGTTGGCAACAAAGAAATCACGTAAACCGCGGAAGACCGCATTCGCCAACTTCTGCTGAAAACGCGCATCACGTAATTTACGTTCTTCTTTAGGGTTAGATATATAGGCGGTTTCCACCAAAATTGATGGGATATCAGGTGACTTCAACACTAAGAACCCGGCTTGTTGCACGGTTTTCTTATGCAATGGGCCAATGTCACCTAGCTCTTTCAAGACATTATCAGCCAGCTCAATACTCGCTTCTAATGTTGCCGTTTGCGACAAATCTAATAGCACCGATGCAAGCGAGTTGTCTTTGTCCTGATTAGAAACGCCACCCACCAAGTCAGCCGAGTTTTCACGCTCGGCCAACCAACGAGCATGCTCAGAGGTGGCACCACCAATGGATAAGGCATACACCGCACCGCCGCGTACGCTGCGATCTGTAAAGCTATTAGCGTGCACAGACACAAACGCGTCAGCTTTATTGCTACGCGCCACATCTATACGGCGGCGTAACTTAAGAAAACTATCGCCACTACGTGACATAACCGGTGCAAAGTCTGGGCTAGATTTCAGAATTTGATAAAGGCGTTTCGACACCGAAAGCGCGACATCTTTTTCACGTGTGCCGCTCGGGCCGATAGCCCCCGTGTCTTTACCGCCATGCCCGGCATCAATCACAATCCGTACGGGACGGCGCTTCTTCACGTCATTTTTAACGACCTGAGGCAGTTGAGGTTTAGCCGCCGGAGGTTTCTCAGCAGGCTTGGGTTTAACTGGTGCAGGCGCTGCCACTTTAGGTGGAGCAGGCTTAGCTGCTTGAGGTTTAGTAACCGTTGGCTTCGCTGCAGGTTTAGGGGCTGGTTTGGCGGCTGTTTGTGATGATGTAAGTGGACGCAGTTTCAGCGATAGAAAGGTCTGGCCACCCACTGCAGAACGTGATACCTCTGCAGACACCGCCGTAGTTAAATCAAACACCACTCGCAAGTCTTTGCCGTTTCTGACGCCCGTTCTCACCTTGCTGACAACACCACCCGTTGGTTTGGCTGGCATGGCCGCTTTAACGCCGGTCAAATCAAGCACTAAACGGTCCGGCGACTTCAAGGCAAAGTAGCGATACTTGGCATCGGCAGATAAACGTAAAGCCACCTCCGTTACGCCGGCTTTTTCTTCAATCGCAATGGCGGTTAAGTCAGCGCCGCGGGCAATTGAGCTCAACAAGAGCGCGACAAATAAGAAAAAAACCTGATGACGGAGCAAATGCAATTTGGTGAACATAGTCTCTCGGCGAGCCCAAATGTTGGCGTCGCAATGGTGTGAGCTTCGGCTTAGCCTTAGCTAAAACGGCTCTAATATCATTCAGCGCTCAATTAAAAGCACCAACGTTTTATCAAGCACAAGAGTATACCTATTGGTAAGCGAATCCGGAGAGAAGTTCAGTATCGCTACCGACTTCCTTTTTTCATTCCGTCGTTAATTGGCGCAGCAACCTTTCACCCATATCCGAGATCGCAGTTAGCTGCCAACGGCGACTTTCTGCTGTCACCTCCAGGGTCAAACGCACATCATAGTTATCAAGATAGCCTGATGCCTTTTCCGGCCATTCGACCATCACCAAGGCAGCATTCACCAGCTGGTCTTCCAAACCCAAATAAAGCACTTCTTCGGGGTCCGCCAAGCGGTATAAATCCAAGTGCAATACTGTTCCCAGTTCACATTCATACGGCTCGATCAAGGTGTAAGTAGGACTGCGAACCGCCCCAGTCACACCAAACTGCTGCAATAACGAACGCGCGAAGAAAGACTTACCTGCACCCAAGTTGCCTTCTAACGCCAGCATCACCGGCTTGTCAGCTGACATTACCGTTTGGCCGAATTGCT
>JAPPPA010000012.1 GCA_028817755.1 Gammaproteobacteria bacterium
GCCGCAATCCTTCCACGAACGCATCATCTGGCGCGACGGCTTCTCCTGCATGATCAGCAAGGACAACCCGATCCGCGACGATTTCAGTCTGGAAAACTATCTGGAAGCCAGCCACGTCTGGGTCAGCAAAACCGGCATGGGGATTGGCGTGGGCGTAGAGCCAGATGCCGTGCAACAACTCGGTTGGGTAGACGACGCCCTCGCTCGCCTCGGCAAAAAACGCCGCATCCGCCTCTACACCCGCCACTATCAAGCCGCCATGCAGCTCGCCGAAATGCATGACTTGGTCATCACCATCCCCAGCAAATCCGCCATGCTGCAAAAAGACAACCCCAACGTCATCATCTTGCCGCCACCGTTTGAGATACCGGAAATCGAATTAAAAATGGCCTGGAGCTCGTTGCAACACCACAACCCAGCCAACCAATGGCTACGCGGATTGATTGCAGAAGTCGCTGCAGAGTTGGACTAAGCACATCATCGGTTAAACTTTCAGCCTTAATTGAGCGAACCTCACACATGCCACAACGCCCAGCCAACTCCTTTAGAAAAAATCGTGCTCAGCGGCAGCAAAGCAAACCGCGGCGCCCTGCTCCGGCTGACACCATTTTGGTGGCGTTAAACAAACCCTACGATGTGTTGTGCCAATTTAGTGACGATGGCAGTGGGCGAGATAACTTAAGTAAATACGTAGATATTCCTGATATTTACCCCGCTGGCCGGCTTGACCGCGATAGCGAAGGTTTATTACTGCTCACCAACGATGGCCAGTTACAAGCTCAAATCAGCTCACCCAAATTCAAACAACCCAAAACCTATTGGGCGCAGGTGGAAGGTATTCCAGATGAGGCGGCGTTGAAAGCCTTACGTGAAGGTGTAGAACTGAACGACGGACTTACCCGCCCAGCCAAAGCGCGGCTAATAGACGAACCAGCCAACCTTTGGCCACGCAACCCACCGGTACGTGAACGCAAGAACATTCCCGACTGCTGGCTAGAGCTCACGATTACGGAAGGTAAAAACCGCCAGGTACGCCGTATGACCGCAGCGGTTGGGCACCCGACGCTACGGCTGATTCGCGCCCAAATTGGCGACTACACACTGGGTAACCTTCTGCCGGGTGAATTCGACCGTTTATCTATCCAGTAGTTACATCGTTTCACCACTCGTCTAGCCCTTTTGCCCGCTTATCTGACTGTTGTGGCAAGCCCCGCCGTACTTCGCTAAATTAAAATTAAACATGCGGTATGTGCAGGGGTCAAAAACATGTTACGCATTCGGGGACAATATATTCGTGGTATCAAAGCTGCGGCTTTTTTAAGCTTCACACTACTACTCGCTGCTTGTGGCGGCGGAGGTGGTGGTGGCGGTGAAGACACCATAACTGACGGCAATCCTTTAAGTAGCGATTCAGATACGCAAACGGATGCTGGTATTAGCGCAAGCGAAGATGCTGGTGACGCACCAATTATTGATATTCCAATTTCGCTCCCAATCCTAACAACAGGAGATGGTTGCTTAAGCACCGCAGCCTTGGAAGCAACAATCATTCAACTAATTAACGAAGCGCGCACCCAAGTACAGCAATGTGGTGACACCGAATTTGCGGCCACAGTACCGCTAACATGGGATGAGCGTTTAGAGGGCGCCGCTCTCACTCACTCTCAAGATATGGCTAACAACCTATTCTTTGGTCACCAAGGTACCGATAGTTCATTTGTAGGCGACCGTGTAACCGCGTTGAACTACGACTGGCGCAGCGTTGGAGAAAACCTAGCTGCAGGTCAAAGTACTATTGAGCAAGTAATGCAAGACTGGATGGACAGCCCTCCACACTGCGCGAATATCATGAATGCGAACTTCCGCAACGTGGGCGTAAGCTGCGGCGACAACGGCAGTCTAACCTTTAGCCGCTACTGGACAATGGTATTAGGCAGCGGCCGCAACTAAAGCTACGCACTGCACATAAAAAAGCCGGGATCAACCCCTTAGGGTTATCCCGGCTTTTTATTGCTTGTGAACCAGCCTAGTCAAACACTAGGTGAATCTTCACTTACAGTTCAATTTTGCTATCGCTAACGCAGATGCCGTCTTCGTCTGAATACAAATAAGCACCCGGCTTAAACGTCACATCAGCAAAACGAAGCACAACGTTTTCTTCACCCACACCACGCTTAATCGATTTGGTTGGATTGGTGTTCAGTGCTTTTACGCCAATCGCTTGCTCGTTGATTTCAACAGCATCACGAATGCATTTTTTTTTAATTATTCGTGGACATCCGTTATCTACACCTAGCTGACCAAGATTACCGCCCACCAGGGCGCAACGTAGC
>JAPPPA010000095.1 GCA_028817755.1 Gammaproteobacteria bacterium
GGTGTAACCAGATAGCACCTGTGCAATCTGCATTACCTGCTCTTGGTAAAGAATAACGCCGTAAGTTGGCTTAAGAATCTCAGTCAATGAGGGGTGCGGATACTGAATGTCTTGCAGCCCATGCTTACAAGCCACAAAGTCTTCCACCATGCCTGAGCCCAGCGGCCCCGGCCGGAACAGCGCCACAAGCGCCACAATATCTTCAAAGTTATCGGGCTTAAGCTGCGTCAACAAGCGCTGCATACCGCCCGATTCAAGCTGGAATACTGCGGTAGTACGACCGCTTTGCAATAAGGTGTAAGTGTCGTCGTCAGTCAGCGCAACAGTATTAATATCCAGCGGCGCTTCATCGCGCGCGGCTTTACGCGCGTTAATGGACTTCAAGGCCCAATCAATAATCGTGAGTGTGCGCAGCCCAAGAAAGTCGAATTTAACCAGACCAGCTGATTCGACGTCATCTTTGTCAAACTGGGTGACGTATTGGTCTGTGCCTGCTTCACAATACAGCGGCGTAAAATCAGTGAGCTTGCTCGGGGCAATCACCACACCACCCGCGTGCTTACCTACGTTACGGGCAATGCCTTCAAGCGCTTTAGCACCGTGATACAGCGGCGCTACTTCTTCGTCATCACTTTCAATACGTTGCTTAAGTTCTTCATTTTCCTCAAGCGCCTTGTCTAAGGTCATCCCAACATCGTTGGGAATCATTTTCGCGACTTTATCTACCTGCCCGAATGGCAAACCGAATACACGACCTACATCGCGAATAGACGCCTTCGCAGCCATGGTACCGAAGGTAATAATCTGGGATACCTTCTCACGACCATACTTTTGCGCCACGTAATCGATTACGCGGTCACGGTTTTCCATGCAGAAGTCGACGTCAAAGTCAGGCATCGAAACCCGTTCGGGGTTTAGGAATCGCTCAAATAGCAATTCATACTTAAGCGGATCTAAATCTGTAATTTTGAGCACATAGGCGACCAAAGAACCAGCACCAGAACCACGCCCTGGTCCTACCGGAATATCATTGGCTTTGGCCCACTGAATAAAGTCAGCAACAATCATGAAGTAACCAGGGAAATCCATCCCAACGATTACATCGAGCTCGACCTTTAAACGTTCGCCGTAAACTTTACGGTCTTCGGCCTCGTCGTATTCACGGCCTTCTAATTTATCGAGCTGCCATTTCTGCTCTAAACGCTCAACCAAGCCAAGTTCAGATTGCTCAACCAAGTACGTCGCAACGGTATGCCCTTCAGGCACTTCAAAATCAGGTAAGAAGCTCTTACCCAGCTGAAGCGTTACGTTACAACGCTGCGCAATCGCTACGCTGTTATCCAAGGCCTCTGGCAAATCAGAAAATAGCTCATCCATTTGCTCTGGCGTACGTAAAAACTGCTGTTCGGTATAGTTTTTCGGACGACGCGGGTCTGCCAGCGTATAACCATCATGGATCGCGACTCGCGTTTCATGGGTGTCAAAGCTGGCTTCATCAATAAAGCGCACGTCATTGCTGGCAACCAAGGGAATGTCTAATTCCGCAGCTAAAGGTGCAACAGACTGGATATAAGCTTCTTCGTTTTCTTTGCCTGTACGCTGAATTTGAATATAGAAGCGATCACCCAGCAAGGCTTTCCAGCGTAAAGCCGAATCGCGTGCAGCAGCCAAATGTCCAGCATTAACCAGCTGGCCTAATTCACCTTCTAAGCCACCACTCAACACAATGAGGCCTTCCTGTTTTTCCGCTAACCACTCATAGCGCAGCACAGGCATGGTTTCTATGTCTTGGCCTTCAACGAAACAACTACTAATCAATTCAGCCAAATGGCGATAACCATCGTTATCTACAGCAAACAAGGTCAACCGCGTTGACTGCGCTGCGTTTGGCATTAGCACCCGCACATCAGCGCCCACGACAGGCTTCACACCCGCATCTAAGGCAGCACGATAAAACTTCACCAAACCAAACAGGTTGATATGGTCTGTCATTGCTAGCGCAGGCATACCTGCAGCGGCGGCCGCTTTCAAAAGCGGCTTAATGCGCACCACACTATCCACCAAGGAATACTCAGTATGAACAGCAAGATGGACGAATGGACGAGACATATAGGGTTTAGTTAGCTAGCAGTGGATATTTAGCGAAAACAGTGATCACGTGCGGGAACTACAGTGTAATCAATTTGACTCAAACTAGGAGGCGTTTTTATCAAGCCGTTATATCTGTGATTAGCGCAGAAAGCGCTTCATGCAAACCTGATAAAGCCGTATGATTAACCTATATAACTTAACGTTCGAACATGGCCCCGCCCGAACGGAGACAAATTTACTGGAGACCGACAGTTAGGCGAACTGCCTATCGTTAGGACTAAGCGCGTTGCTAGAGCAAATAAACCAAAACCCAACTGCTGCGGCCATTCTAAAAACCAGCGAACAAGTCCTGCCTAAAGTAGTGACCTATGCCTTGGTTGCGCTTTCGCTTTGGCTCATTGCGGGTGCTGTTTGGATGTGGATTCCACACCCACCACTTCCAGTAGCAACAAGCTACTCTTCACCAAATAGCGGCGCTCAAACATCTCAAACAGAACGCGCCGACGTAAATGGGCTAATTAATCGTCATCTTTTTGGCGAAACAAAAACTGTAGCTAAGCCCAAGCCAACTACTAGCAATACTGACGCACCAGAAACACGACTTAACTTAAAACTGGCTGGCATTATTCTTTCGGATACGCCAGAGATGTCTCGCGCATTAATTGCGACCAGTAACGGCAAGCAAAAATCTTATGCCATCGGCGACAACATTGACGGTGCTAGCGCTTCGGTTCACGAAATCCATTCTGACCATATTGTGCTAGAGCGTTCTGGCCGTTATGAAACACTGCGTTTACAGAAGCTCACAACGGCTTCGCGCAGCACCACCAGCTCCAGCCGTAACACCTCGCCTAAAACTGTAGATAAAGGCGTTACCACCGAGTTGAAGTCGGTTAGAGAACAAATTCTTAAAGACCCTTCTAAAGCCGGCGATTTTATTCGTGTTCGTCCGGTTTACTCTAAAGGGCAGCTCAAGGGCTATCGAATTTACCCCGGCAAAGACCGCGCCTTATTCCGCAAGGTTGGTCTACGCTCAGGTGACCTCGTTACCTCTATTAATGGCCAAGGCTTAAACGACCCGCAGAAAGCGTTCACGATGCTTTCTGAGTTAAGTAACGCCTCCAGTATCAGCTTAGAACTAGAACGCCGCGGGCGCACAGAAACTGTTTCTGTCGACCTTGGCAGCTAACTCACGCAAGAAATCACAATGACTCAGCGCTTCTCACATATGTTTCGTTCACTTATCGCGGCTGCGGTTGTACTCGTCTTTTCCAGTGCACTACACGCAGACAGCATCACACTGAACTTTAAAGATGCCGACATCAATACGGTAATTGAAACCGTTAGCGAAACAACAGGCCGCAACTTCATTGTTGATCCGCGTGTTAAAGGCAAAGTCACGGTTATTTCCGCTGAGCCAATGGATAGCAATGGTTTGTACCAAACCTTCCTATCTATTCTAGAAGTGCATGGCTTCGCAGCCATCCCCTTTGGCGATACGACAAAAATCGTTCCGCAAAACGACGCTAAACAATTAGGTCGCGGCCTTGAGTCAACTTCTTATTCGGATGACCTAATTACACGCGCACTTGCCGTACAACATGTGGCTGCAGCTCAGTTGGTGCCGATTTTGCGCCCACTATTACCGCAATACGGCCACCTTGCAGCGTATGCGCCTAGCAACATCCTGATTATTTCTGACCGCCAAGCCAACGTTGATCGCATCCTCGACATCGTCCGTCGTATTGACCGTCCAGGCGACGCTGAAGTTGATGTCGTTACACTTCAACATGCCAACGCCACTGACGTGGTGAAAATGCTGCAATCACTGGAAAAGGCCGCCGCTGGTAAAAAGACAGCCGAAAGCACCAGCTTCATTGCGGACCCTCGCACCAACTCCGTATTAGTTTCCGGTGACCGCGCCAACCGAATTCGCATCCGCGAGTTGATCAAGCATCTAGACACACCGAGTGAAAGCAATAGCGGTAACACTAATGTGATCTACTTGAAGTACGCCAAAGCAGCCGAACTAGCTAAGATCCTTCAAGGCTACGCCAAGGCCAGCGCACAAACCGAAGGCAAGAAAACCTCAAGCGACGTCACTATTTTTGCCGACGAATCCACTAACTCTTTAGTGATTACCGCACCACCTCGCCTGGGCACCGAAATCCGTAATGTTATTGATCGCCTAGATATTCGCCGCGCCCAAGTATTGGTTGAAGCCATCATTGCCGAAATTAGTCTAGAAAAAGCGTTTGACCTTGGCTTTAACTTCAGCGGCGTTTCTAATGCCGGTGGCTTTATTTTGGAATCAGGCGCAGGCGGCGCCGCAGCGGCAATCGCAGGTGCCGTGAACAACCCAACAACCGCCGCAACCACATTAGGCAGTTTGAGTGGCCTGACCTTTGGTGCCGGCAGTACCGACTCTAATGGCGACTTAGAATTCCTCGGTATTTTGCGTGCCGTTGCTACCGACAGTGACAACAATATTATTTCGACCCCAAGCCTTTTGGCGATGGACAACCAAGAAGCCGAAATCAGCATTGGTTCAGAAGTGCCATTTGTCACCGGTCAATTCACCAACACCGGTTCGACTGGCTCGGTTAACCCGTTCCAAACCATCGAACGTCGTGACGTTGGTGTAACGCTAAAAATCACTCCACACGTGATTGACGACGGCACCGTTGAGCTAGAGATTTACCAAGAGATTTCTAATATTTCTACTGCTGCCACAACCGCTGCAGACGTAATCACCAACAAACGTACTATCGACACAACCGTGATTGTTGATAACGGTGAAATCATAGCCCTTGGTGGCTTACTGCAAGACAACTCTCGTGATGGCCGCACTAAAGTGCCAATTCTTGGCAGCCTGCCAGTGATTGGCGGCCTTTTCCGCGGCAAATCAACCAACCGCAGCAAAAGCAATTTAATGGTATTTATCCGCCCTATCGTTATTCAGGATGGATATGACCTAAAACGCTATTCAGAAGACCGTTATAAGCTGCTACAAAGCATTCAGTTATCTGAGCAAAGCAAAGCAGGTGCCGTGTTGCCACCACTACCTGGCAGCCCAGGACCTACCATCCCGGCTAAACGCCAAGCTGAAGACGTGATCCCGTTGTATGTGCAACCGGAAGACCGCGAATTCAAACAGCGTAATGACGAAGAGTCCCGTAAAGAGCGCCATCGTATTGGGCCTCGCAAATAACCATTGACGCGATAGCCATGGAAGAGAACATTCTCACTGCCAGCGAAGAAGCAACTCAGGACCAACAGGCCCCTGTAGATTCGCGCCTGCCCTCGTTTGCGTTTTGCCGCCGCCAGCGTGTGCTTGTTCAACCAAGCGACACCGGCTTCCAAGTTTACGGCGACAGCTCAACCACATTACCCGCTATCGCCGAAGTCCAACGCCTGCTTGGCCAACCATTTGAATTCGAGCGTTTAAACGCAGACGAATTCGATCGCAAGCTCCAAGCGGCTTACGAAGGTGGTTCAGACACCGCCATGCAAATGGCTGCAGGTTTAGATAACGATATGGGCTTGGAGCAAGCCGTATTAGACCTACCTGAACCCGAAGATTTGCTCGACGCGGAAGATGACGCGCCGATCATTCGATTGATTAACGCCCTGCTTACCGAAGCCATTAAAGCAGGCGCATCAGATATTCATATCGAACCTTACGAAGACCGCCTAGTGGTTCGCTTTCGTGTTGACGGCGTACTGCGAGAAGTTTTGGAACCACGCCGCGCGGTTGCGCCACTGCTCGTTTCTCGTATTAAGGTCATGGCGAAACTCGACATTGCCGAAAAACGGGTTCCACAAGATGGGCGTATTGGCCTACGTATCGCAGGCCGCGCCGTCGATGTTCGTGTTTCGACGATGCCCTCAACTCACGGCGAACGTGTGGTGATGCGTCTACTCGACAAACAAGCTGGCCGCTTAGATCTAAGCCACCTCGGTTTAGATGATCGTGATCTACCCCGCTGGCGCGAAGCAATTAGCAAGCCTCATGGCATCGTGCTGGTAACGGGCCCGACTGGCTCCGGTAAAACCACCACACTTTATGCAGCATTGGCCGAGCTGAATGATCGTCGCCGTAACATTATGACGGTAGAAGACCCCGTCGAATATTACTTAGATGGCGTGGCACAGACCCAGGTCAACACCAAAGTTGATATGACGTTCGCACGCGGCCTTCGCGCCATTCTTCGTCAGGATCCCGACGTAGTCATGGTCGGCGAAATTCGTGATCTAGAAACCGCTGAAATCGCCGTACAAGCCTCACTTACCGGTCACATGGTGTTCTCTACGCTTCACACCAATAGTGCAGTGGGTGCGATCACACGATTGCGCGATATGGGCATCGAACCATTCCTGCTGTCATCTTCACTGGTATCGATTCTTGCACAACGCCTAGTACGCAAACTTTGCACACACTGCCGTGAGCCATACCAAGCGCCAAAAACCGAGCTAGATGTACTCAAAGTTGATCAAGAAGAACCAGTAACGCTCTATCACGCGCATGGCTGTGAACACTGCAATCACACCGGTTATGCGGGCCGTTCCGGCATTTACGAATTGATTACCGTAGATAGCAAAATGCGCGAACTGATTCATGATGGCGAATCTGAACACGCTATGACAGAACATGCGCGCAGCCAAGGCCTGAATCTCACACAAGACGGCTATCAGAAAGTACTAAACGGCGACACTACGCTTGAAGAGGTGCTCCGCGTTACACGCGCTAACTAAATATGGCCGCTTACGAATACCTTGCACTGACAGCTGCCGGCAAACGCAAAAAAGGCGGTTTAGAAGCCGACAGTGCCCGCCAAACTCGCCAAATCTTACGCGAGCAAGGCTTGGTGCCTATGGAAGTCAACGAGACGGTTGAAAAGTCTCGTGGCAAAAGCCCGAACCGCAAACCCCTCTTCCAACGAGGCGTAAGTGTTAGCGATATGTCATTGCTGATGCGCCAAATTTCGACGCTCGTGCAATCTGGCATGCCCGTAGAAGAGTCGCTGAGTGCGGTTGCACAGCAAACCGAAAAAGCCCACGTTAAAAATATGATTTTGGCGATGCGAGCCAAGGTACTTGAAGGCCATTCGCTCGCAACCGGCATGGCGGAATATCCGCATATTTTCGGCGACTTGTACCGAGCAACGACCGATGCTGGCGAACACTCAGGACACTTAGACATCGTCTTAGAACGACTCGCTGACTATGCCGAAAACCGCCAAAAAGTACGTAAGCAAACAATGGGCGCATTGCTCTACCCGCTTATTCTGACAACCTTCGCCATTATTGTGGTGGTTGCCATGATGGTATCCGTTGTACCCATGGTGGTAGAAACCTTTGATAACCGTGGCGCAGAATTACCCGCCTTAACCACAGCCATTATCGCCATTAGCGATTTTGTGGTTGAAAACGGGATCACCATGCTCATCATCCTTTTGCTCGGTGGTTTCAGTGCCAAAGTCATATTTGCTAGGCCCGGCCCTAAAGCTTGGCTACACCGCCAGTTCTTGCGTATACCGCTTATTTCCAAACTGATTCGAGGCCTAAATGCCTCTCGTTTTGGCAGCACCCTGAGCATCCTCAGTGCTAGCGGCGTACCGGTATTAGACGCAATGAAGGTTAGTCGACAGGTTGTCACTAATATTCCAATTGGCGAGTCCATTGAAGCGGCAACTGATCGCGTTCGTGAAGGACAACCAATCAATAAGGCCTTGCAGCAATCCGGGCACTTCCCGCCGATGATGATTCACCTGATTGCCAATGGCGAAGCCAGTGGTGAGTTTGATCAAATGCTGGCCCGCGCCTCTAATAATCAAGAGCAAGAGCTAGAAAGCACCCTAAGTACATTGATGGGCATTCTTGGGCCTTCCGTTATCCTCGCTATGGGCGGCTTTGTCCTATTGATTGTACTTGCAATTCTGCTTCCGATATTTAATCTCAATAGCTTAGTGCAGTAAGCTAAAGCCACAATTCAGGTCCGTTTCTCAAAACGAAACGTCAGGAGCCAAAATGGAACCTATTGAGATAGCCATCACCGTTATTAGCCTCATCGCTATTATTGGTCCAATCCTCACCTTGTACTACACGCGCCATATCGCACAAGTAGACAAACATAAATACCAAAACTGGCGTTAAACCGTGCTCAACACTGGCAATAACGCGTCGCTAGCCGAACGCGACCTAAATGTACTTTGGCACCCATGCACCCAAATGAAAGACCACGAAGGTGCTCCACCTATTGCCATCAAATCTGGCAAAGGCGTTTGGATAGAAGACTATGATGGCAAGCGCTATATCGATGCGGTTAGCTCTTGGTGGGTCAATATCTTCGGACACGGCAACAGCAATATTGCTGATGCGATCGGCAAACAAGCGCACCAGCTAGAACACGTTATTCTTGCTGGGTTCACACATGAGCCTATTGTTGAGCTCTCAGAAAAATTAGTGAACCTAACCCCTAAAGGCTTGAGCCGCTGTTTCTATACAGACAATGGTTCTTCAGCCGTGGAAGTCTCTCTAAAGATGAGCTTTCACTACTGGCTAAACAAAAACGGCAACAATAAAAAACACTGCTTTATTAACCTCGGCAACTCATACCACGGCGAAACACTTGGTGCTTTAGCTGTGGGTGATGTTGGGTTGTATAAAGACACCTACGGGCCTTTGCTATTACAGCCAATTACAGCCCCTTCACCAGACAACTACCTACGCGCCGAAGGCGAAACCGCAGAAGCGTTTGCGGACCGACAAGCAGACGCACTCGAACAAATCTTAGAAAAACACGCCCACGAAACCTGCGCCATTATTGTTGAACCACTGATTCAGTGTGCCGGTTATATGCGTATGTATTCGCCGCAATACCTACGCCGCTTACGTGCGCTCTGCGATCGTTACCAAGTGCATTTAATTGCCGACGAAATCGCTGTCGGCTTTGGTCGCACCGGCACCCTATTCGCCTGCGAACAGGCCGATATTACTCCGGACTTTATGTGCCTATCAAAAGGCTTAACAGGTGGCTTCTTACCATTAGCCGTGACACTTACCAGCGATGAGGTCTACAACGCTTTTTACGACGACTACGATACCCTCAAAGCCTTTTTACATTCACACAGCTACTCCGGTAACCCACTAGGTTGCGCAGCGGCACTGGCCACGTTAAAAGAATTTGAAACGCGTAATGCGGTACAAAACAATCTGGCACTATCTACGTATATTGCTAACAAGTTAGCACCTCTAAAAGATCACCCCAATGTCGCCGACATACGCCAAACCGGCATGGTGGCCGCACTCGAATTAACACCAGACGGAAGCAGACAAACTGAATTCCCGTGGCAAGAACGGCGTGGGCTAAAAGTGTTTAAACACGGCCTGAAGAATCAGGCTCTATTGCGCCCACTCGGCAACGTAATTTATCTCATGCCGCCTTATGTGATTACCGAAAGCGAAGTAGACCACCTTGTTGATGTCATTACCCAAGGCATAGAAATAGCGGTTGCCTGATTATGTGCGATACCCATGTGGTTCTCGGCCCTTATGGCGCTTGGTTTGCCAAGAACAGCGATAGAGAGCCAAGCGAGCCTCAATACATGGAATATCATCCTGCAGTTGAGAACGACGCCGCAGAATTCCAAAAATGCTCTTACATCAGCGTAAAGCAAGTATCTGAGCGCGCCGCCTACTTTCTATCCCGACCTAGCTGGTTATGGGGGGGAGAAATGGGCGTCAACAAATACGGTGTAGCTATTGGCAATCAGGCTGTATTTACTAAAACACGAAGCCTAAAGCGAGCTTTGGCCGGGATGGACTTAGTTCGCCTTGGCTTGCAACGTAGCAAGGACGCTACCGAAGCATTAGAAGTCATTACCGCCCTATTGGAAGAACACGGGCAAGGCGGTCCTATGGGCTTTCGTAATAAAAACACGCGCTACGACAATAGCTTCCTAATCGCCGACCACCAACGCTGTTGGAAACTAGAAACCGCCGGCCGTAACTGGGCCGCTAAAGAGTATAGCCACTCTCAAAGCGCAAACATTGCGGTCACGCTATCCAATCGCCTTACGATTCACGACGATTACGACCGTTGTTCAAATGCCCTTTTGGAAAAAGCTAAAGAGCTCGGTTACTGGAACGGCCAAGGCGACTTCAGCTTCGCAAAGACTTTCGAAAGTCGACCGATGACAAAACTTTCTGGCGCAAAAGGCCGAGAGAAAAGCAATCAAAAACAATTGCAAACCCTCTGCCAGCAGCCGTTAAATCTACGCACCGATTGGGCCGACTTCGCTCAAATTTTGCGACATCATAAACTAGGCCCTAACGCC
>JAPPPA010000081.1:0-1895 GCA_028817755.1 Gammaproteobacteria bacterium
ATGTGGTGCTATGGATAAACTCGAAGCATTCTTAACGCGTTTTACTTTGCAGGCCACTGTTTTTCACCGTGGCTTGCTCTGTACAGCAGCGGAATTTGAAGCCAGTGAAGGGGTTGGCTACGTACATGTGCTGCGAAAAGGTCAGATGGTTGTAGACACGCAGGGGCAGGCTTCAAAAGCTGTTGAAGGCCCAGCGTTGCTATTCTACATGCAGCCGACAACGCACACATTGCGTCCAGATATTCGAGAAGAGCCAAACCTTGTGTGTGGCGCGATCAAATTTGGAATTGCTAGCGGCAACCCGCTTGGTCAATCTCTTCCTAGTCCCTTGGTGGTGCCGCTTGAAGGCAATCACGCGCTTGGGCTGACATTAGAACTATTGTTTGAAGAAGCCTTTACTGAAACAAGTGGTCAGCAGGCCGCCTTGGATCGGTTGTGTGAGCTGCTCATCATTCAGCTGTTGCGACAGTTGATGGATAGCGGCGAAGACAATATGGGCTTAATGGCTGGTTTGTCAGACAAACGTTTGAGCTTGGCGCTGACCGCGATGCACCAAAACCCAGCAGAAGATTGGACGCTAGAAAGTTTGGCGGCCGAGGCTGGTATGTCTCGATCTCGTTTTGCCTTGCGCTTTAAAGAAACCGTGGGTATTCCTGCGGGCGAATACCTAGCGCGTTGGCGCGTTGGTTTAGCTCAGTCTTTATTGAAGAAGGGCAAGCCGGTAAACGTGGTCGCGCATGAGGTCGGGTATAGCGGTTCGGCTGCACTTGCCCGTGCTTTCACGGCGCAGTTGGGTATGTCGCCTACCGCGTGGGCGAAGTCTCAGTAGTTCGCGCTAAGTAGATAACCCAAGCTCCCAAAACAAAGTCGACTGCGGCACAAAACGCTGGCCACCAATTGGGTACGCCGGCGTTTTCGATTAGCTGTGGGTGAAGCAAATCAAACGCACCGTGCAAAATAATACCTAGGCCGACCAGCGCTGGCGCTTTAAAGGCGCCAATGAGGGCGATGGTGCTAAATATGATTAGCCCGACAGACTCTTCCAAAATGGCTTGCTTGGCCATTACTGCGAACAGTACGTAGTAGCTGGCGATCACAATCAGGATCGTTGGATAAAAACTTAGCTCTTGCTCAAACCGCGTGATACGACCAGAAACCGCAATGGCGATTGCGCAAACGAGCCCGGCCGATATTGGTGCAAGTAAGTCAGTCATTACCCGGTTTCACCTAGTGATCACAAATGGTGCTCAACTATAACGTTTTCGGGCAAAAAAAAGCCCGGTGAGTTTCCTCACCGGGCAGCTGAAGAGGCAGTGGTTAACTACCCCTACGTAGGAGCTGTTTTACGTTGGCTTAAGCAGCTTGCTCAGCTTTGGCTGCTTCGCGTTGGGCAAGGGCCTCGGCTAGCGCAGCGTCTTGTTCTTTAATGTCTTCAGGGCTGAAGCGAACAAGTAGTACGAGTACTGATACACAGGCCACGATGCAGCCAATGATGAATAGGCCTTCTGAGTAGCTGATATTTTCTGACTTGAATAGGAAACCAGCGGCTACCGCACCCACGTTACCGCCGGCACCAACGATGCCTGCCACGGCGCCAAGGGCTTTCTTGTTAACGAAAGGCACGATGCCGTAAGTAGCGCCTTCAGTCATTTGCACGAATAGCGAGAACACCAACATGCTGCCGACGGCGAGTACCAACACGCTCTGCTGAGAGAACAGCATCAGTGCGAGGCCTTCACAAAGCACAACGGCAAATAGGAAGAAGATACGGCCTTGGAAGCCGACTCGGCGTGCCATCCAATCAGAGAAAACGCCGCCTAAAGTACGGGCGAACAGATTCATCAAGCCAAATAGGCCAGCAATGATGCCCGCGGTTTTGAGGCTCAGGTCAAAGT
>JAPPPA010000081.1:1905-10063 GCA_028817755.1 Gammaproteobacteria bacterium
AATGTTATTTAGAGTTAGCGCAACACCAAAACACGCCGCGTAGACAACGAATAGCAACCATACGCGGTAGTCAGACGCTGCCGCTTTAAAGCTTTCTAGCGCGCTGCCTTCCTTCTTGTCAGTTGCTACACCTTTGCGTAGATCTTTGAAGTCTCCGTCTGGTGCGTCAGTGGTGAAAGTCCAATATAGGACGGCGGTAATAAGCATCATTACGCCAGGGATGATCATGGCTAAACGCCAGCTGATCGCTTCTGAGAAGCCAAGCGCCAAAATACCAGCAAAGAACAGCGGCATTACCATTTGCGTAACACCACCCCCTAAGTTACCCCAACCAGCAGTAGTGGCGTTTGCCGTACCAACCACGTTAGGCGCAAACATCATAGAGGTGTGGTACTGGGTGATTACGAAAGAAGCACCGATGGCGCCAATCGCTAGGCGTGCGAGCAAGAAGCTTTCGTAGCTATCGGCTAGGCCGATGGTCATCACTGGCAGCGAGCCAAGTACTAATAGTGTGGTGTAAACGCGGCGTGGGCCGAATTTGTCGGTTAATGGTCCAATAAGTAAGCGAACCAAAACGGTAATACCGACAGAGGCAATGATGGTATTACCAATTTGGGCTTTAGTAAGTAGTAAGTCTTCGCGTACTACCGCCATCAGTGGCGCAATACCAAACCAACCGAAGAAACATAAAAAGAACGCAAACCACGTTAAGTGGAAGGTGCGCATCTGAACTGATTTGAAATCAAACAGGTTAATACCTGTGGCTTTATTCTGGATTTCCATATCGAGGCTCCTATACCCCTAGAAAAATAATGTGCGTTGCACCGCCGTTGATGCGTTGCAGCATGGAAAGCAGGATGCGTGCCAAGTTTTCTAAGAGCGCCGTCTAGTAGGGCTTTAACGGCCGTTGGTCGGATGGCGGTATTGGTTTGATGTGTTGTCGTGAAACAATGCCGAATAGGTTTTAGGGATAAATCAACATGATAAAAACACTACTCGCTGCCACGGCAGTCAGCGTAGCTTCTGTAGCCAGTGCACAGCCATTAGCGCCAATGTTGTCGCTGTCATTCGAATTTGGTGGCACCGCGGAACAAGTGAAACCGGCAACCTTGTCGTTGGTTGGTGCTTATGAAAAAGCGGGTGTGTGGAAGCCGTTGGTAGGGGCCGCAGTCTCTAAGCAAGGCCCGGTGCAGCTCTCTTTATTGGGTGCTGAGCTAGATGTATACCAGCCACGCACGCATGCTGACGCTGGCGGCATTAAGTGGGGCTATATTGCTGGCGGTGCGTTACTTGCGGGTGTTGTTGCTGCAGCAGGTGGCAGCTCAGACGATGAAGATGATGGTTTTACGGGTGAGAACTGTGGTGGTGGTTCGGCCGAGGCCGGTGAAACCAGTGTCGGTATTCCATCAACTAGCGTGAACTGCCGCGAGTCAGGCTAGCGCTAACTAGGCTTGCTGAACGCGATCTGTCAGTTCAGCAATTCGCGCGGCCTGTGTTTGGTTCAGGTTGCGGTAAATAATGGCGGCAATGCGTGGGTGACGCTTACGCAGTGTTTCTAAATCTTGGGTGTTGAATTTGAGTACGCGAACCCGCGTCATTGCGTCTACATTGGCGGTACGTTTTTTATTAAAGCTGCCAACTTCGCCCAATACTGCACCACGGCGCAGCGTGTTCAGGCTAATGCGTTCGCCTTTGTCGTTACTTACCCAGACTTCTAATGTGCCATCAATAAGCACATAAATATTGGTCGCGTCGCGGCCTTTTTCAATAATGCGGCTGCCAGCGCGGTGAGAAGTGAAATTGCTCATCAAGGCGAAGCGGCGTGCCTGGCGAAGGCTTAAGCCTTGCAGTAGCGGAATTGAGCGTTGTGGGTCGTGCCCCAAGTCGAGGCGTAGTACGTCCCACAAGGTCACAATCTTCAGTTTAGAGGCCATTGCCGGGGTAAAGGTGACATCGGTAACCCAGGCCATGGCAAGGGTGAAAGCAGCTAATGCACCAAATTCGACCTGATTCTGTAGTTGTGAATCAGTCATCACCAAAAAGCCCAGAACCAGCGCAATCGAGGTAAAGGTAATCGGCCGGATCACACCATTTAAGGTGGCGTAATTGGCTTTCTCTTCACTGGCTGCTTTTTTGGCTTCGGCGTTAAAGCGCACGAGGTAGTGAATGGTGTCATCAACCGCAATACCGAGCACGATGCAGGCAATTAGGCTGGTTGTGGGGTTAAGTGTGATGCCGCTCAATCCTAATGCACCAAAATAAATCGCGATTGGAATCACGTTGGGCATTAAGGCCATAAAGCCGACGCGGCGAGAGGTGAATAGCAGCGTCAGGATGATCCAAATAACAACAAGTGCTAAACCGAAGGAAATCAGCTGGCCGCCGGCAATGTCATCGACGGTACGGGTGGCCAAAACCGAAGAGCCTGTGGCACGGCCAACCATAGGGGGCGGTAGTCTTTTTAAACGCGTTTCTACACGCTTTAACAGTGCGTTAATGCTGGCGGTGTCTTCCACGTTGGCACGAACAGCGATTTTGATGGTGTGGTATTCGGCATCTACAAAGCTGCGTAACTCGTCGCCACCGCCAAACAGAAACAGCTGTTTAATGGTGCGAGCTTCTGATGGAATCGTATAGCTGTCGCTGTCGCCCGCATTTAAGTTCTGATTAATTTGCAGCAGCATATCCACCAGAGAGTGGGTGTCGGCGACTTCCGGTTGTTCTTCTAGCCAGTTTTGTAATGACTGGATATCGGTGAGGGCCTCTGGCTGCACAAAGGTGTCTTTTACATAGCCTTCCACCACGATAAAGAAGGGGTTGGCGCCGCCCAAGGTGGTGTTAATGAATTCGTAATCTTGGCGCAGCTCTGAAGTCTCAGGGAAATCAGAGATATAGGTGCTGCCAACTTCGATGCGGCTAGCGCCGTATAGGGCCACGGCTAATGTGCTGAAGCCAAGCACCAAAATCAGTGGGCGGAATTTTAGGTTATAGCGCGCTAATACATTTGCGGTCCAAGCAAACAGGCGCGAGCCGGTAGGCATGCTGACTTTCTTGGCTTTGCCAGCGACTGTGAGCATCGCGGGCAACAAAGTCAGCGCTAGGCCGATGGTGTAACAAACGCCAAGCGTGGCAAAAAAGGCAAATTCTTTTACGGCGGCTAGAGGGTTTAGCAGTAGGGCTAGAAAACCGGCAGCGGTGGTGACACCAGTAATGACCAGTGGCAGAGAGATTTTGTCTAACACCCAGCTAAGGCGCTTGCTGGGATGCACAGAACCCGGCTCGTAATGGCGGAAGCTCTCGTAGTATTCGGTAATCACGTGCATGCAGTAGGCAAGGCCTAGCGTGATGATCACTGGCGGAATAATCACCGTCACCATATTGAGCGGGCGATGCAAAATCACCATGGTCGCCAGCGTCCAGGCCAAGCTGATCATAATCGTCACAAGCGGCAATACGGTGGCGCGCAGGGAACGGAAAGCGACGAGTAGCAGTGCGGCCAGAATCAGGCCGATTAGCGGTAAGGCCTTGGTGAGCTCGGTAAACAGCGCTTCGGCTGTTGCGGCTTTAACGATGAGGCCGCCAGTTATCCACGTTTCGAAATGCGCGTCTTGTTCATTAACAATGCGGCGAATTTCTGGCACTAAATTGCTTTCAAGTAGTGCGCGGTCGCCTAGGTCGCGTAGGCCTACCAGAATGGTACCGACTTGGCCGTCGGCCGTGACTAGGGTATTGCGGTAGAGGTCGTTCAGAAGAATTGATTGGCGTGATTCGAGGCTGAAGTCGGTCTCTTTCAGTTGGTCCAGCACATTGCCAAAGGTGATTTCTTCTTGGCTAACTTGAATGGCGGGTGCTGTGGCGATAGAAACGACGGAATGCACGCCGTGAATCTCGGCCATTTGTTCGGCCATATCTTGAATGCGGCTGAGCGCGTCGGCCTCTAATATGTTCGCTATTTCACCGGCGTCCGTGTGCGGGCGAAGGGCAACAACAACGGCATCGTCGCCGCCAAAAATATGTCGGTTTTCTTGATAGAAGCGAAGGTCTTCATCGTTCTTCGGTAGCAGCCGGTCGAGTGAGGGGTCTACATCAAGTCGTAGCTCGCCAGTGATGGGGTTAACCAAGCTCACCGCTGCGCCAGCGGTTAGCAGTGTTACCAGTAGGATGCACCACCACGCATATTGCGTAGCGAATTTAACCATCGCGCTGGCGGCGCGTTGGGGTATTTCTTCTTCGGTAACGTTGGCCATGCGGCTTAGCGCACTTTATAAAAGTTGCTGGGGCTGAAGGTGCGCGCCGAAATCTTGTCGTCGTACTCGACGCGGGTGATTTCAATTTCGGTGCGGGTTTCGTTTAGCTTGTCTTCCATGCTGGCGCGGCGGGCTAACCAGCGGTCGCCAATTTGGCTCAAGCTCAAGGGGTCTACGCTCAAAATTTTGCGGGGTTCGCCACCTTGTTCGTAAAGCTCAGACATCAGCGGTACGCAGGTCTCTTGGTCAACTTGGTTGACGACTTTTTGATAGCTGCTGCTGGGGTCGCTCGGGACCATGGTGACGATCCACGTTTTGCGTTCGCCGTAGCTGCCTTCGCCTTCTACAGATAATTCACCACTGGTGGCCACGGCTTGAAGATAACGGATATCTTCATAGCTGAAATCGGTGCCCCACAGTTTGCCCTTAGAGTTACCACTTTTAATGCGATGTACCCGTTTAATGGCCGGGATGTAGGAGTAGACGGTTTGCTCGCCTTCTTCTTGAATGGCGAGATAGGCCGCACCTTCTAAATCTAAGGGTGCGTCAATGCGGGCCATTAGGCGTGTGTCTTTGTCTTCTTTATGTCGCCACCAAAGGCGAGCGCTTAGGGCTTGCTCGCTGCCTGCGCGGTCAATGCTACGTAGGCGTACAGACTGCTCGGCCGTAGTGGTAGGGATATTGGCAACCATGCAGCTCTGGATAGTGTCCAGAGTCGCTTCTGCATGGCTATTGCCGGTTAACAGCAACAGCGGAATCAAGAGCAGCGGTAAACGCATGTTGTTTTTCCGTAGTGGCGCTTAGGTCAGCAAATGGCTGATCGCTAGGCAAATTTATGTATTGTTATTGTGGCGGCAACCGGCCGAGGTGGCAATGTTTTGCGGCGTAGCATTGCTTAACTATGGATTAAGTTTGTTTAACGAGCGTTAACTTATTAGACTAAGCGGTAATAAACGAGCGGCTAAGGCGAGGATCGCGACTAGCTGCCAAACACTCAAGCCAAATAAAACGGCAACTTCACGGGGTGAAACGGTATGGAAGCCAAGTACCGAGTATTTTCTGTAGGCGTTGCTGCAAATGCAGCTGCACGCATCGTTATTCTTTTCAGTGCATTGTTATTTGCGGGTTTGGCTACTGCCTCTACGCAAAGCAGTGAGCCTGATTACAACCACTCGGCGGGGGCAGACGAGAGTGCCTGCGAAGAGCAAGGCTGTGTGCGCCCGAAAGTAGTGGGCGGCGGCGATGCCACAACCGAGCAGGCCGAAGGCATTGTGGCGGTGATTGCCTCTGGCTTTACAGCGGCAAGCGGCCAATATTGCGGCGGCAGCTTGGTGAGTCCGCGTTGGGTGCTGACCGCAGCGCATTGCGTGACAGACCGCAATGGTGTGCCAATTTCTCCAGCATCTATTCAAGTCATTATCGGTGCTGAAAACCTTAATCAAACCACTGGTAGCCAACGCGCGAATGTTGAGCAGATAGAAGTATTTCCCGGTTGGACCGGCACCGCTAACCAGGGTCGAGATATGGCCTTGATACGTATTAACCAAGATGCCAATGAGCCGCCCGTGGCGTTGGCAAGTGCCAGCTTGACCAACAGCCTGCGCGAGAATGAGCCAGTATTTATTTATGGCTGGGGCCATACAACCGAAGGCGATCAGAACAGTAGCTCGCCGCAGCTGCAAACCACGATGTTGCCCTACGTAACGAATGGCAGCTGCAATGGTGCCTATTCTGGTGGTGTCGGCAGCGACATGCTGTGTGCAGGCTTTCCCCAAGGCCAACGTGATGCTTGCCAAGGCGACAGCGGTGGCCCCTTATTTGCCATGCGTGGTGGCAAACGTTACCTGATTGGTGTGGTGAGTTGGGGCGATGGTTGTGCAACGCCTTATCGCCCCGGTGTTTATGCACGCGTGTCGGCATTTAATAGTTGGATCCAGTCGCGGCTAGATGGCGTGCGTTTTGAAGGCACGCCGCAAATCGGCTACGTGGGTGTTGGGCAGTCAGCCAGCGAAACCGTCAGCTTTGTTAATGGTGGTGGTGCTGCGGTAACGGTGCAGTTGACCCGTATCACCGGCGGTGCAAATGCTGACTACAGCATTGTGAATGATCAATGCGATGGCGCCGTTGTTAACTCGGGCCAGTCATGCAACTTAACGGTCAGTTATACCGGCACTTCGGCAACCGGACGCCGTAATGCGCAGCTCGAAGTGTTGTATCAAGAAGGTACCGGTTTTGGTGCGAGTGATTGGGCCTATGCGCCAATTCGCGGCATTGTGTTGGGCGCTTTAAATGCCGCGGCTCCAGCCGGTGTGAGTTTATACAGTGGTGTAGACGCTGCGTGGCCTGCCAGCGGCACGACCTATAACAGTGGCAATATTGGCGATAACCAACGCTCAGTATTGTTGGCTTATGTGCAGGGTATTCCCAACCTCGCTTTCGACTGGGGCGTCAGCGCTCAGGTTGATTTTGATTGGGTGTCGCTACAGGCGAATGAACAATATCTGGCCCATTTGTCTGGAAGCGTTGCGAACCATGCCGCGGGTATTACTTTGGGGAATGGCGTGAACCGTGTGCAGTGGGTGTTTCATAAAGATCACGCCATTAGCAACGGTTCGGATCGTGCCACGGTGGCAAATTTACGCAGTGGCGAGGCGCCTGCGCCAAGAGCTTCTGAGCCAAGTGGTGGCAGTATTAGTTCCGGCGGCGGTGGTGGCGGTAGTGCCGGTTGGGCGTTTTTGCTGGTCCTGCTAGGGCTGGGTTTACGCCGCCAACTCCGGATGTTGTTGCTGTAAACGTTCTGCATGCCCGTTGGCGTTGTATTGAACATACAACTGATGGGCTTTGCTTAAGCAGGCGTTGGCCTCGGCGCGCTGGTTTTTGACCCAGTGTAAGCGTGCTGTTTCTTCCAGCATAAACGGCGTCAGCATCTCGGCGCCGGTTTGGCTAATCAACGTCTTCACGGCATTTAAATGCTGCTCAGTAACGGCCTGATTTTCTTTACCCAATTTACGTAGCACACTCAGCATAGTGAGCCGTGTTTGGCATTCCACAATCCGGGCATGGCGTTGTTGTGATTCGGCAATGGCTTGTTCGCCGATTTTATAAGCATCTTCTAAACGGCCAGCGCCGAGCAGGGCGCGGGTATATACGCCTAAATTAGCGGCGCGGAACTGATAGGCAGCGGTGCCTTTCTCGGTAAGTGGAATAGCCGCTTCGCAGGCAGCAATGGCGTCGTCCCAACGGTTAGCGAGGCAGTTAGCAATAGCTACGGCGCGTTGAGCGTTGGCCAAGAAGAAGTTGCTTTGATTTTCTTGGGCGCGGCTAATGGCATCGCGAGAAGCTTGTAAGGCGACTTCGGTATTACCGCTTAAATTACAGTACTCAACTAGGTTGCCGTAGAACCAACTCACGGGTGTTTGCTGTTGTTGAGCCATTTCAATCGCGGCTTGAATGTCGCGATGGGCCTCATCTAGTGCGCCCATATAGCTAATCATCAGTGCGCGGAAGCCACGTGAGTAGAAGTTTTCGAGATTTACCTCGCCTTCTGTCCATGGCGCGCAGCCCGGTTCGGTGAGCAATGCCAAGCCTTCTTGTACGCGGCCAGAACCAAAGTAAGCCAACAAAATAGAGGTGCGGAAACGGCTTTCCACGGCTTCGCCGCCTTGTGCAGAGCGGGCAGTGCGTAGCGCTTCGGTGGTGTTTTCCACCGCGCCATCGGCGTCGGAGTCTCGCATTTGCGCCATGGCATAGCTCACTTGCAGTTCTGCAAGTGCGCTTTTGTCTTGGCTCATGGCGACTAGCTCTTTGGCTTCTAGCCAAGCCTTTTCGGCTTCTTCAAACGGTAGTTGGTAGAACGTGGCGACGCGCAAGATGCCGGCGCGCGCGGTTACGCGGCCGTGCATAACGGCGAT
>JAPPPA010000081.1:10073-10300 GCA_028817755.1 Gammaproteobacteria bacterium
AACGGCGATGGATCCGGGGGCCTTGTCTAGCAGCTCGATCGCACGGCGGTAGCGGCGTAGCGCGTCGTCCATGTCTTTGGTCGCCATATAGGTGGCGGCGGTGGGTAGCCAGTAGGCGGCTTTGTCCCAGTTTTTGGCGCGCTCGTAATGGTGGGCGAGTTGCACGCTGGCTTCGTTATGCTGCGCGTTGTCACCGGCATGGGCTTCAAGCAGCTCTGCCAATAAAG
>JAPPPA010000240.1 GCA_028817755.1 Gammaproteobacteria bacterium
CGCACATTCTATGCGGTATTACGGGGTTGTGTGCCGCTATCCGGCGCTGACTAAAGCTTGGCGAGCGCTTCTTGGCGCTTAATTTCGCCTTCAACAAACTTTAGCCAGTTCGCGGCTTGTTTCTCGCTTTTAGGAAAGGCGACAGCTCTGATAAATGCCTTGCGCGCGGTTTTATATTGTTTGGCGTTATAGCGCGCCATGCCTAGTTGCATTAACACGCTGCCTTCGCGTTCAAGCTCGCCGATTTTGAGTGCTTTCTCATAGGCAGAGGCCGCGGCTTTCCAGCGGCCTAGTGCGGACTGAGCTTGTCCCAAGTAGACATAGTGTTTGCCCTCGCCGCTTTTTTCGGCGGCTTTCTCCAGTACTGGCAATTGCGCTTCATATTCTTGTGCCAAGCTTAGTGCTTGTGCGTAAAGCTGTAGATTAGCGACGGTATCTTCAATACGCCCGCTCTCAAGTTCGTCTCGCATTACGCGTACGGCACCGTAGGGTGCTTGTTCGGCAAGATAGACGCGTGCCATGTTTACCAGCTCGCTTTCTTTGGTCAGGTAGCCTGCTTCATGTGCCGCGTGCATGGTGGCGAGTTGTTCTTTTTGTTTGCCCTGCAGTCCGTACATGCCAGCAAGCTGTGTCCAATAAACTTTTTTGGGATAGAGGCGCACCATGACCTCTAACACCTTGGCGGCTCGTGCGTAGTTATTGAGCTCGTAATAAACCGCACGTAATAAGCCCAGCCAGTTTTCTTTAGGGCGTTGTTTGCGTTTTTTTGCCGCGCCTAAGGCCTTAAGAATGGGTTTTTCAGCGGCTTTGTAGTCGTTGAGCTGATAGTAGGCTTGGGCCTCTAGCATGTAGGCGTCAGGTTTTACGTTTTCAACCAAGGTGTACCATTTTTGCAGCACGCGAATGGAGTTCTTGTAATCCTCGGTGATGAACAACAGTTGCGCCAAACTGAACATGGTGTTGTTGCGTAGCCCTTCCGGGATGTCTTTTTGTTTCAAGACATTTTTGTAGGCTTCTTTGGCCTTGCTTAGCTCTTCTTGCTGATAGTAAATAACTGCATAAAAGTTGTAGATGGTGGCTTTTTCGAAGCTGTTTAAGCGCTTCGGTTTTTTCATCAAATCGTTTAGTAGAGCTAATGCTTGCTGGTTGTCTTTGGCATCGGTAGCGGCTTGTGCTTCTTCCAGTACTTTAAAGACTTTTTGACCAATGACTTGGCTGCGTTTAGTGGCGCGCTTGGACTTGGATTTTTCATCAGCCGCATAGGCAGCCCCGCTGTCTATATTTAGCGTGGGAGCAAGCCATAGGCCCAGCAATAGCGGCGTTGTGAGGAGTATTTTATGAAGGGCTCGGCGCATCATTACTTTTCTAGCTGGAAGGTAATGAGATGTTCTACGCCTTGCACGGCAACGGGTTTACCGTCTTCTACGCGCGGCTTGTATTTGAATTTTAGAGCGGCGCGAATGGCGGCGCGATCAAACACGCCCGGTGGTACGGATTCGACCACAATGGGATCAACTACGGCGCCGGTTTCGTTCACCGTAAAGCTCAATACAACATAGCCTTCGGTGCCTCTGGCTGCTGCACGACGGGGATAAACCGGAGCGACTTTCACAATCGGCAAATACTCGCCGTCACTAGCAGAAAGTCCGAAGCCTGCATCCACAGCGACATCGGCATCTACAGCAATATGACCAATATCTACGGCGCCCACATCGGGTGTTTGTGTGCTCTGTTGTGGCACTGGCGCGTCGGGTGGTGGTGTTTCTGGCTTAGGTGGTTTTTTTGGTTTGGGTTTATCGATATTCAGTTCTTGTTCTTGTTTAACGCGAACAAAATCGACTAGGCGACCTTCGGTTGCTTCAGTGAGGGCTTCTCGCCCGGTTGCTACGAGTTCCGCCATGAGCCAATACAGGGAAAAGGTCACGATGCCGGCGGCTATCACTGCAAGCAAGGCACGCTTCCAGATGCCGCGGTTGGCACTGGAAGATACAGAGACGATTGCAGATGTATGACTCATGGTTTTATTGCGCGGCGATAGAGACGTTAAAGACGCCGGCCGCTCTGGCGGCGTCCATCACAATAACGAGCTTGTCATTGGTGGAGTCTTCGTCAGCTTGGATGACTACCGCTCCGCCAGGGCTTTCAGCGTGCAAGCGCTCGATATTCGCCTGAACATTGCGTACATCAATGCGGCGGCGGTTAATCCAAATATCACCTTTGGGGCCGATGCGTACCACGATGTTTTTCTTTTCTTGTTTTTGCGCTTGGCTGGCATCTGGGCGGTTAACTTCTAGGCCTGATTCCTTAATGAACGACGCGGTCACAATAAAGAAAATGAGCATGATGAATACCACATCAAGCATCGGTGTGAGGTCAATGCCCGACTCTTCTTCTGGTTTTTTGTCGAATCCGGCTATACGTCGCATTAGGCGGTGGCCTCCGTATTACCCGTTTCTGTGGTGAGATGGTCGCTTAGTTTCTCTACTCTATGACTGACGGTGCGATCCAATAGCGCTACGGCAAATACGCCTGACAAAGCGCCGACCATGCCGGCCATAGTGGGAATGGTTGCTTTAGACACTCCGGCGGCCATTAGGCGAGGGTTGCCCATGCCGCTGCCTGCCATAACATCGAATACTTCGATCATACCGGTGACCGTGCCGAGTAAGCCAAGCATGGGGCATATCGCCACGAGCGTTTTAATGGTGTCGACGCCGCTGCGAGCGTTCATGCGGATGCCGGCAATAAGGGCTTCGCGAATTTGGTGTGCTTGCCAGCTTTTGCGCTCGGGCCGGCTGTTCCAGCCAAGTTCTACCGCCTTGGCTTGTGCTGGGAAGCGCACGCCGAAGTACAAGGCTCTTTCGATCAATAGCGCCCACATGCCTAAAATCACCGCGCCAATAATCAGCAAGACGCCGCCGCCGGTGTCTAGGAAGCTCTGAACCTTATAGCTCAGCTCGCCAAGTTGATATGCCAACTCTTCCATTTGCTTGGGCCGAGCCTAGTCTTTCTTGGCTTCCATTTGCTCGGCAATCAGGCCTGCGGCTTGATGTTCGAGCGTGTGGTTAATGGATTTGGCGCGCGAGGCAGCAATGGTGTGCAGCACCACGGTTGGGATTGCGACTACAAGGCCAAGTACGGTGGTTACAAGTGCTTGAGAAATGCCGCCCGCCATGGTTTTGGGGTCGCCGGTGCCAAACAAGGTGATGGCTTGGAAGGTGTTGATCATGCCAGTGACGGTGCCGAGTAGGCCCATTAGTGGGGCGACAACAGAGATGATTTTTAGAATCACAATAAAGCGATTGATGCGCGGCATCTCATCCAGAATGGCTTCTGCTAAACGCATTTCTAGCGTTTCTATGTCGAGCGCTTTGCTGGCGTTGTACACCTGCAATACTCGGCCCAGCGGGTTGTTTGGCTGTGGGTTGGCTACGTTGCGTTTCTGCGCCGCGACTTTCATCGCGGTGAGGTTGATAGTGATGAGCTTGAATATGGCCAGCAGCATCGCAAATGCGCCTACGGCAAGAATGATGTAACCGACAAGGCCGCCCTGTTGAATGCGCTCACTTAAGGTGGGGCTGTCTACTAGGCGACTGAGTAGCGCGCCGCCTGTTGGATCAACGGCTAGTTCGGCGTGGCTATCTGTAGATTCACTATAACTTTCTACTTGGTTTAGTGCTTTGCCAGTAGGTTGGCGTTTTAGTTCGGCGAGTTTCTGGATTTCTGAACGCCAAGCTAAATAAGCCGGATTCGGGTCGTTGCTAATCAGGCCAAAGCCACCCAGTCGAACTACCTCGCGTTTGGTTTCGCGGCCATCTGCGCCAAGTACTGGCGCTGTAAAGCGAATGACCTTGCCGGTTTCGGTCATTTCTCGTTGTAGTTCAAACCACAGGCGTTCAACCTCTTCGATGGTGGAAATTTCTGAGGCTTTGCTCATCTTCTTGGCGAAAGCTTCTAAGAAGTCACCTCGGTTAGGGTATTGAATGGAGGTGGCAGAGTTGTAAAACACGCCCTGCAGGTCGCCGGCGGTTTGCTGGAAAATGCCAAATAGTTCCTTTAACGAGCCCAGCTTGTCAGACAGCACTTGCTGGTCTTCGCGGATGGTCTTCTTGTTTTGGTCAAATTGCTGTTCAAGCGCGATGGAGCGTTCTTCTTCGCGTTTAAGTTCGGCGCGTGCCTCTGCCAATAGGCGGGCTTGTTCGTCGCGCTTGCGTTTAAAACTGGTCTCGCGAGCCTGAAGCTCTTTTTGGTCTTCTAGTGTGCCCTGCTTCACCATTTCCAATAGGTCATCAAGGCTATCGGCTTGGTTTTGTTTGGGCGTGTCCTCGGCAAAGGCCGTAGTGGCAAGGCTTAGTGCGAATAATGTTGCAAATAGGGCTTTCATTTATAAGCCCTCCGTTGGCGTTGCCACAGGTAACGTTAGCAGGCCAGGCGCGGTTAGCTTTCGGGCGACTTTTACGGCTTGCCTAATCGGGGTGCGATATTCGTTGCCTAAGGTTTCCCAGCGATTGGTTTGCTGGTTCCATAAGCCAGTCTCTTTGCCGTCTAGAGTTTGGTAATACAAACCAATACGGCCTAGGCGAAGTACGTCGACTTCAACGTCGGCGCCGTTGAGGTTAATGATGTCGGAATAGGCTTCAATGTCGCGACCGAATTGCAGCTCGATTTTGTAAGCGTCCAGTACTTGGCGGAATTTCTCCGGCACGGTCACATCAACGCGGTCAATGGCTTCTTTAATAAAGGCAATGCGGTCGGCGCGTTCGTTCTCCAGAAAAGGCATGTCTAGTTCAATGAACTGCTCTAGTGAGCCAAGCATGCGAATCAGGAGGGGTAAAATTTGGCGATCCACAGATGTGGCTTGGCTGATTGATGATGAGAGTGTGGCGAGCTCTTCTTCTTGTAGTTCAATCTGCCGGCTGATCTGGCGGTTATACGCTTTAAGGCCTTCTATTTCTCTGAGTGCGGTTCGGTACTCTTGAGCGAGGTCTTGTTGTTGATTGGCGTAAGCATCAACTTTGGCTTGGCTTTCTTGCTGGGCCACAAGCCAGTCTTGGCCTGCTTCAAGGACGTCACCTACCTTGGCTGCATGGGTTTGGGCACTAAGCATTACGCTCGCAGCAGCTAACGTTGCTGCGGCTCTTATTTTATTCATTCTTGCCACTCCGGTTGTGCTGCGGCAACTGTACCAAATTGAATAAGCTAATGCGTGTCTAGAAAGTGTGAGAGAGGCATTTGCATTATTTAGGGTGATAGGGTGCGCCTTATGTCGCTTATTTCTGTCTTGCTGCCGGTAAAAAATGGTGGCGCCTATTTGCAACGGGCTGTTGATAGCATTCTCGAACAAACGCATTCGCAGTTTGAGTTGATTGTTGTGGACGATCACAGTGTTGATGGTGCCGTGGAGGCTTTGCGGCCGCACCCGAAGTTGCGCTGTTTGGGGAATGCCGGTGTTGGCGTGAGTGCGGCAACACAAACGGCCGCGGATGTTGCGCAAGGTGACTATCTAGCACGTATGGATGGTGACGATATTGCCCTTCCGGTGAGGTTGGAAGCTCAGCTGGAGTTTCTGCAACAGAACCCAGGGTTGGGGTTATGCGGTGCGGAGGTGGAGATATTTGCAGATGAAGGTGAGCTTGGTGGTGGCTATCAACGTTATCAGCATTGGATTAATCAACTACATACGCCAGAAGAGATTTCCCAAAGCCTATTTATAGAAAGCCCGATTCCTAACCCTACGGTGATGTTCCGGCGCGAGGTTTTTGAGCAACTGGGTGGCTTTCGTGATCCTGTTTGGCATGAAGATTATGATCTTTACCTAAGAGCCCACTTTTCTGGCGTAAAGATGGGCAAGCCCCATGGTGTTTTGTTGCGTTGGCGTGATCATGATTTGCGTAGCACGCGTAATCAAAGTCGCTATCTAGAGAAAAACTTGGTGGCGTGTAAGGCGCATTATTTACAGCAACACGTTCTGGGTCGTCGGCCGGTGATTATTTGCGGCACTGGGCCCGTAGGCTTGGCGTTGCACGATGCGTTAATTGAACTGGGCGTGGAGGTGATCGCTTTTAATGACGTGGCCGGGCAGCGTATTGGTCAAAGTAAGCGCGGTAAGCCGGTATTAAGTTATGACGCTGTTGGGCCGGGGCAAGAGGTTATTTATTTAGGAGCGCTAGGGCAGTTGGCGTCGCGTAAAGCCTTGCAGCGGTTGTTTGATGAGCGTGAGATGAGGCTCTGGCGGGATTACGTAATGTGTGCGTAGCGACTGCACAAACAAAAAAGCCCTCGCAATGCGAGGGCTTTTTTGTTTGTAATGGCGCGCCTGGAATTTCCCATACATACATTTTGAGCTTATTAAGCAATTGATATATTTACACAAAACATCTTTTAAATGGTGGTCAAATTATCGGTTTGTAACCTTGTTTGTAACCTTCGAAGTTGTTTTGCGTTAGTTTTAAGGACAGTTTTTCAATAGTTAAAAACTGCATATACAGCTCACAAAATCACCTGCGACAGCCTTCAGGACGCATCAACCCAAAATATCTGTCAGAGTCGTTAAGCAATAAGATAGATCGTGCAACTCCTACCTTGTTGAAATATCAAAATATCAACGCGATAAGAGATGGAGTGTTTAGTTTAGTTTCTAGGAAACTTGGTAGTTCAGCTCATTCGTCTTAAATTTTCTCTTTGCCCAAATCGAAAGAACAATAATTGAGGGAACCTTGCCCTACGGAGATGGGCTTGGTGGCAGTGGCGGAGATGGTGGCTGGGGTGGCTCAATGGCGAACCGATCAATTTTAGCGGTTGGCACAATCAAAAATCTTGAAGAGCTGGGATCAACGAAGAAACCGTATTTAGAGTTCATTAAGAACAACTCTCCATAGTTTGGATGACTAATTGAATAGCTGCTTTTATATGACTCTGACTTAATGTTTGTTGCTTCACGATGAGCGTTGAAACCAAGCACTAACATTGCCACAAAAATTGCCTGTATCGTGTTCCGTACGTTGTTAGGTGCTAAAAAATAATGCTCGAAAGGGAATATTTGTGTAACCACAACTGCTACTAATAGGCCAAGGGTTAGAGCGCCCTCGGTATAAAGGCTTCCAGTATCAATATAATCGTAAATCAGCCCCGCAAGAATGGCGGAAGCAAGCGCTGCAATGCCTATCCAATTGGGCGTGTTCGAAGGTTTAGGCCGACTAAAATATTCTGCTTCAATTTCCTCTTTGATGAGATCTTCAGACGCGCGACGTATAGTGAACGCCTGAAATCCGATCAGTACCAAGACAGAAATCACCACCTCTAGACTACTTGATAAATAATCTGATGCCGCAAAAAAACCCGCGGTATTTATATCTAGGTAACTGAACAAAATACTAATATAGAGATATCCACTAACCAAAAAGAACACTGAGCTTATTGAAGTCAGTAAAGCTATTTGTTTAGGTGAAAGGGAGATTTTTTTTATACGCTTCAGTCGCTCCGACTCTACTTGGTTACGGTGAAAAGACTTGGTACGCTTTAGAGATGCTTTGGCAGTTGCTTGTCTTCTTCTTTCTATAACTGCAAATGAGTCTTTCGTAATAGCTGGGGCGTTAGGTACTAGTTGGCGGGCTTTCTTTAGCTCTTCTTCAACCCGGTTCTTTGATGTAGGGTCTTCGCCGAACGCCTTGTGCCCATAGAAATAAGCTCGCACAAGATAAAACTCCGCCGCTGCGTCTAGAACTCCCTCATCACATAACGTGATTTCTTTCCAATTTTCGAGGTGAGGCGTAATTGGTTGCTCTACGGAATCCGCTTCCAAAATTGCCTGAACGACCTCTAGGGCTAGTACGCTGGCCTTATTGAATGGAAGAGCTGGGTCGTGATCTTTTATTACTAAGTAAGTCTTAGCGTGTAGATCTTTCTTAATTCTTGTAAGAGCTTTTGTAGCTGAAGTGACAATATAATTCGCTCGTTTATTGGCGAGCCATTCGATAAGTGATTTAGCTAAGCCCAATGCACTCTCCAATTTTTGTTGTTATTTGGTGCTGACGTTCCAGTGTCGTTTAACGGTGGGAAGGCTGATTCCTAAAGCTGTTGCGGCCTTAGACTGACTTAATCCTTCTGTCTTAAGCTTCTGAACTGATTTAGTGGTCTCGATGGCTCTAGGCCTACCCAGCTTAACACCGTTAGCTTTAGCTCTTTCCAAGCCTTCTTTTGTGCGCTCACGAATGCGGTTTCGCTCGAATTCAGAAAAAGCAGTGAACACTTGAAGCATTAACTTACCTTCAGCACTGGCTAAGTCACTTGTCGCCAAATCTAAGCTGTGAACTTTCACGCCTTTTTCTAGGAGCGAGAAGATTGTTTGTTGAACATCGATATTATCTCTGCCCAACCTATCAAGCTTCAAAACTACTAATGAATCACCTTTCTCAAGCTTGTGATCAACCAGCGTTTTAAATTTTGGCCGCATCATTGCTTGAACGGAACCCGAAATAGTTTCAGAAACTACGCGCTCGGAAGGAATTTCAAATCCTCGCTTTGCAATCTGTAAAACTTGGTTTTCAGTTGTTTGCTCTTCAGTGGAAACTCTACAGTACGCAAAAATTCTAGACATAAATGACACCCTCTCGGTTGGTATCAAATATGGTATCAATAATTAAATCTGGTATCAATTATGCTTTGGCTATTTTGTTGATACCGGAATTGGCGGTGTCTAACTAGTATCAAAATACGAATGTTTGTTGATTCCAGCTGCTACAGAGCCTCCCTAAAAAAACTCTAAGCGGACTCGCTATGACTATTTGGGCGGTTCTGCAAGAGCTATATAGTGATATGGAAGGTCACGAGCATCTATGTTTAACCCGATAATCAGGCAATATTGGACATGCTCAGGTTCCAGTCCCCAAGCTGCCGCATTTTCAAAAAACTCATGGCGTCGCTCACTGTTTTCGTTTTTATATAGAACAACTGCTAGTGCATATTTAGATGATGCTGGCGGACTAAAGATAAGAGTGTTTTCATGTCCGTCAGTTTTCCAGTGTTTCTGGACGCGCCTAGCAAGTGTTTTAATGCCTTTAGAGATATCGACTTGGTTGTCGGGCGCGAAGTGGTTCAATATGCCCCCGATTTCTGTCCATCGCGGAGTTGCTCGCTCCTCAAGTGTGTCGAATATTTCCTTGAACCAAGGTGAAATGGCGGGTTGTGGCTTGTCAATATGAATCCCTTGATCTCTAGATATGTAGTAGCGATCTAATGGCTTCGACATATTAGTCAAAGCAATCATGCCACCAGCTTCATCAAGGTTCCCCATATTTAGAAGCGTTGTAGCGTAGAACCCCATATAGTCTAGTTCATCGCCAAAAACATTGTACTTCCCGAACAGCTCAGTTCTTCTAGATAGGTAATGAATTATCTGGACTGGATGCTCTAGAAAATCGAATAGTGTTTCTAAGTCTGCGAGGTTAATTGTTGGGCAAGGGGTGAAGTCTTGTGGCAACCAGCCAGTATCCTTAATTAGTTCGAGATTAGTTTGTAAGGTGGCGAAGTCTTCCAGCGAAACTGAAACGCGCAGCACTTTTTTTATATCACCGATATCAACAGGAATCTTCGAGAGCAACTGGTCATCTGCTGCACCTCCTGTCATCAGCCCATTTAGCTTTTGTTCAAAACGATAAGATTGAACCGCAGGCTCAATAAACACTTCCTCAAGGTGTCTTTTTATTCTTCTCGGTGCTCCTCTTAGTGCTGGTGCCGATATTTTGTGAGACTTCGCCTCAAAAATGATCGCATGCGAATCAATGAAAGCAACTAGATCTGTCTCATACTCAACGCCATTGAAAACCCACTCAACCCCGGCAACAATATGTGAATCTGGAAAGCGCGTTTTAACAATGCTTTCGATTTTAGATTCCAAATAAGACGCTCTACGGTCGTGCAGAGCATCTTTGTCGAATTGCTCCACCAAACCATCTAAAGCACCTAGAACATAGCTAAAAAACAACTGAGGAAGCACACAATAGTAATCTTCCCCCGTTGATATTATTGGTTTTAACCAAATTGGATTGTCCAAAAAGAAGAATTCATGCTTTCGACCTTCAAGCTCACTGAAGTTGAGTGAGAAGTACTCTAAAAGCTTTTCAATCACGCCTATTTCAATGTCTAGCAAACTAGACAGGCCAGACTTGTCGATAAGGTAGTTTTCGGAAGTCCGAAGGTCGAAGTGGCTCAACAG
>JAPPPA010000272.1 GCA_028817755.1 Gammaproteobacteria bacterium
CAATGGTATAACCGCTATTTGCTTCACCTTGAGCCACCGCATTCCATTCACTCATCTCTAACGATAAGGATGGATAGCCCTCTAAAGCTAACTTAAGAGCCTGAATACGGTCATCGGGAGCAAGTAGCGGTTCATCACGATGCGGCGGCATGGGGTTTGGCATCAGCCGCATATCAGCAATACCTAACTGCTTAGCCACATCTACCGCAATTTCAAGATGGCCATTGTGAATGGGATCAAATGTTCCACCCAGAATGCCAATTGGGTCTGCCAGCACGTCAGGCTCGATCAATGGCTTAGTTAGCCTCGGATCTCACCGTTGCCAAACACAATGTACTTTTGCGTGGTCAGGCCTTCTAAGCCGACAGGGCCGCGCGCATGCAGCTTATCGGTGCTAATACCGATTTCCGCACCCAAGCCATACTCAAAACCATCAGCAAAACGTGTTGACGCATTTACCATTACCGAGCTCGAATCCACCTCACGCATAAAACGCATGGCACGGCCGTAATCTTCGGTAACAATGCTTTCGGTATGTGCAGAGCTGTACTCAGCAATATGCTGCATCGCATGATCAATATCATCGACTACTCGAATAGATAACGCTGGTGCCAAATATTCAGTCGCCCAGTCTTCTTCTGTAGCTACCGCCATATCGACAATCGCACGAGCGCGCTCACAGCCACGCAGCTCAACGCCTTCCGCTTGATACTTTTCACACAGCTCAGGCAATATCGCCGCAGCAATATGCTGATTTACCAACAGCGTTTCCATGGCATTACACACGCCATAACGGTGTGTTTTAGCGTTAAAGGCAATACGTTGCGCCATTTCAAGATCAGCTTTGTCATCGATATAAACATGACAAATACCGTCCAGATGCTTAATCACAGGCACGGTGGCATCACGACTAATACGCTCGATAAGGCCCTTACCGCCACGAGGCACAATCACATCAACAAACTCAGGCATAGAAATCATTTTGCCAACCGCAGCGCGATCAGTCGTTTCAACCACCTGTACTGCAGCGCTAGGCAAGCCAGCCGCTTCTAGGCCAGCACGAATGCAACGTGCCACCGCTTTATTAGAGTGAATAGCTTCTGAACCGCCACGCAAAATGGTTGCGTTACCGGACTTCAAGCACAAGCCAGCCGCATCAGCCGTTACATTGGGGCGGCTCTCATAAATGATGCCAATCACGCCCAAAGGAACACGCATCTTGCCAACTTTGATACCTGACGGGCGCGCAGCCAAGTCCGCGATTTCACCTACAGGGTCTGGCAAGCCAGCGATCTGACGTAGGCCTTCAGCCATGCCATCAATAACGCCATCGGTAAGCGCTAAACGATCAAGCAAGGCGGCATCTAAGTTATTCGCCTTACCCGCTTCAATATCTTTCGCGTTTTCGGCTTTTAGCAACTCGCGTGTATCAAGCAAGGCATCAGCAATGGCGTTCAACGCAGCATTCTTTGGGCCGGTGCTCGCCGCGGCAATGACACGTGCAGCAGCACGGGCTTGTTCGCCCACTTTCTGCATATATGCATTCACGTCAGCGTCAGCTTGATTGGAAACAGAGTCAGTCAAAGAAACAACAGTCATAAGGTCAATTCAGTACAGCGCAACGCGCTAAGCAATTAATAGAGGTATTTTAGCGGAGTTTGGGCGGCCAAGTTAGCCCGCAAGGCTTAAGCAGGCGCGCTCTAGCACCAACCAAGCATCACCTTGCTGCTGACCTTTACCGGTAGCATCCGCAGCACGCAGCTGCTCAACGGCTTCCTGCCAGTGTGTTGCTGGCGCGCGATTTGCCCAGCTGCGTAGCTGTTTTTCGCGTTGCGGCCAAGTACGGCGGCTAAGCGGATAACCACTTGCCAGCTGAATAACGTCATGTAGCTCTTTCTGCAATACCGCAATAATCGGCACTACATGAATACCTTCCGACTTTAGGCGTAACAACTGACGCAACGCACGAGCGCCTTGACCAGAAAATACGGCTTCCGCCAAGCCAAATACATTAAAGCGCGCGCTATCAGCAACAACTTGATCAACTTGCTCAGCCGATACGGTTTGATTTGGAAACAGCAACGCTAGCTTTTCAATGTCTTGTGCCGCGGCCAATAAATTACCTTCAACCCGTTGCGCCAAAGCGGCCACAGCATCACGGTCCGCATTCAATCCACGCGATTGCAAACGGCGACTAATCCACTGCGGCAGCTTGCTACGATCAATTGGCCAGCACTGCACACTCACACCC
>JAPPPA010000116.1:0-7362 GCA_028817755.1 Gammaproteobacteria bacterium
TGGGCGATGCCTACAGCGACATTGTGTATGCGGGTGGTTCGGTCAACACGGCGTTTATCCCGTTGTGGATGGGTATTGTGACCGGTTTAGGCGTAACCCAGACCAATGCGTTTAGTGAGCCGGAAATGTCGTTTAACGCCTTCTTGTCGCATTTATTAGGCACCACGGAATTTCAAATCCCAGTGATTGTAGATGCAGTAGTAGGCGGCGAAGAAACCGCTTATGACGGCGAGTTCTGGCGTACGCGCTCTACGATTGAAACGGCCGATCAAATTCGTATTCCAACCTTCGTAGTGGGTGGCTTGCAAGATATCTTTCAGCGCGGCGAGCCGATGCTTTACGAGGTGTTAAAACAGAACGTAGAGGCCAAGTTGCTAATCGGCCCTTGGGCACATATTGGTGGTTCTAGCGGCGCCGGTTTGCCTGCGGATGGTGTGCCGTCACTGAATAATGTGGCCTTGCAGTGGTTTGACCAACACTTAAAAGGCATGGATAGCGGCGCCAGCGCGCAGCCGAACGTGACGCAGTATGTTTATGGCTTAGAGCGTTATGTGACCGAGCCAGATTGGCCGAACCCGAATGCGGCTGCTGAACGTTGGTATTTACGTGGTGATGGTGGTTTAACGCAAGCAGCGCCAGCAGCCGATGAGGCCAGTCAGCCGCCGTTTATTCAGCAACCAGCTAACGGCGTGTGCTCAGGTAGCACCAGCCAGTGGTTGTTAGGTGCTTTAGAAGGCACGCCTTGTGAGCAAGATAACCGCCTGACTGAGGTATTAGAAATTACCTACACCACAGAGCCATTTGAGCAGGACTATTACATTAACGGCCCAATTCAAGCCGATGTTTGGCTCACCACGCCGCAGCAGGATGCAAATGTAGTGGTGCGTGTGACTTCAGTTTCGCCAGACGGGGCATCTTTTGAATTAACCGACGGCATTATGGCGGCGCGCCATCGCGCCGTGGATGAAAGCCGCTCGCGTTACTTAGACGGCCAGATGATCCAGCCTTGGCATCCGTTTACGAAAGAAGCAGAGCAGTTACTAGAACCGTTAGCGATGACGCCCACGCATGTGGCGGGAGAGGTGTTCCCAACGTCTGCGGTTATTCCGGCAGGGCATAGTTTGCGTATCTCGGTTGGCCCAAGCGATGCGCCTCATGCCGCAGCGCCAGTGAATCAGCAGTTGGAGCAGTTATTGGCGCCGGTAACGATTCTGTCTAACGCTGAGCACCCATCAAGCGTGGTGTTGCCGGTGGTGCCGCTGAATTAGTTATAGGTATTTGTTGTTATAAAAAAGGCGCCGTTTGGCGCCTTTTTTGTGGGGTTAGAAGCGGTCTTTTAAAACCACATCTTCAATCTTTAGCTGACCGCCTTTGGGGTGCGGGTCAGTGAGCGGTTTGCCGATAGTGAGAATGAGACAGATCTCGTGGTCATTCGGCATATTGATGATTTCGCCAACTTTAGCGAAGTCGAAACCGTCCATTGGGCAGCTGTAGTAGCCCATTTCTTGAGCCATTAACATCAGTGCCATCGACAAAATAGAGCATGAGCGCATGCCTTCGTCGCGTTGCGCTTGGCTGTTTTCTTGGTAGTAACCGGTAATGGACTGCACCATAAAGTCGGTGACTTCTGGGCCGGTGTGGTTCCAGTATTGCGCTGGTTCTTTGGCCCAGGTTTTTAGGTCCATGCACAGCACCAGTACTTCGCTGGCGTCTGTCATTTGTGGCTGGTCGTAAGCTGCTGTGCGGATAGCTTGGCGTTGTTCGGCGTCGGTAACGCGCACAATGCGCCAGTGCTGTAGGTTAAAGGCGCTAGGCGAGAGAATGGCGTGTTCCATTAGGTGTTGGAACTCGTTATCACTCATTTTGTGAGCGGGGTCGAAGTTTTTGATCGACCGCCGCTGTTTTAGTGCTTCAGAAACCGACATTGTTTGTTTGCGTTGCCTAGTGTTTGTCCTTCGACAGGCTCAGGACGAACGGTTGATATACCGTTAGCCCTGAGCTTAGAAGGGCTATTGAGCAGGGCGTTATACGCGCTTAGCTTGCTCTACCGCGTTGCCGATGTAGCTATGCGGAGTCATGTCTAGCAGGATTTGCTTGGCTTCGTCTGGCAGCTCTAGCTTGCCAACAAACTCGCGCATGACTTCGGCGTTTACTTTTTCGCCACGGGTCAGTTCTTTTAGCTTTTCGTACGGGTTTTCAATGCCGTAGCGACGCATAACGGTTTGAATTGGCTCGGCCAAGACTTCCCAGTTGTCGTCTAGGTCGGCATTTAATGCAGCCGCGTTTGGCTCTAGTTTGCCAATGCCTTTCATCAGGCTCTTGTAAGCCAATAGCGAGTGGCCCGCGCCAACGCCAAGGTTACGTAGCACGGTGCTGTCAGTTAGGTCGCGCTGCCAGCGAGAGATAGGCAGCTTCATGCCTAGGTGCTGGAGAATGGCGTTAGCAATGCCAAAATTACCTTCGGCGTTTTCAAAGTCGATTGGGTTAACTTTGTGCGGCATGGTGGATGAGCCCACTTCGCCTTTTACTACTTTTTGTTTGAAGTAGCCCACAGAGATATAGCCCCAAACGTCACGCGCAAAGTCGATCAAGATGGTGTTGATGCGCTCTAGTGCGTGGAAGTATTCGGCAATGTAATCGTGTGGTTCGATTTGCGTGGTGTATGGGTTCCAGTTCAAGCCTAGGCCTTCAACAAAACCACATGCCAATGCAGGCCAATCTACTTCAGGGTAAGCCGATAGGTGAGCGTTGTAGTTGCCCACCGCGCCGTTGATTTTGCCTAGTAGTGGTACCGCAGCAAGTTGCTCACGCTGGCGCTTTAAGCGCGCCACAACGTTAGCCATTTCTTTACCTAGAGTAGAAGGCGAAGCAGGCTGGCCGTGTGTGCGAGACAGCATTGGCTGCTCGGCTTGCTCATGCGCGAGTGCGCGGATGGCTTCGATTACGTCATCAACTTGCTTCAGCATCACGGTGCGCGCGTCGCGCAGCATCAAAGCGTGAGATAGGTTGTTGATGTCTTCTGAGGTACAGGCGAAGTGGAAGAACTCGCGAATGTCGTTAAGGCTGTCGTTGTTTACGACTTTCTCTTTTAGAAAGTACTCAACCGCTTTTACATCGTGGTTGGTGGTGCTTTCAATTGTTTTTACGCGTTGTGCATGTTCTAGGTTGAAGTTATCAACAATACGATCAAGCGTGGCGTTGGCTTCGTCGTCGAAGGCCGGTACTTCAGTAATTTGGCTATGGCGAGCAAGCGCTTGTAGCCAGCGTACTTCTACTTGTACGCGGTAGCGGATCAGGCCGTATTCACTAAAGATTTCACGTAGTTCCCAAGTTTTGTCGGCGTAGCGGCCATCAATGGGAGAAAGGGCAGTTAACGAATTCAGTTCCATGTGGGTTCCGTGCGTTGTGTGGGGCCGCCAATTAATGGAGTGGGCAGGCCCAAGGGCGGGAATTTTAGGGCGCGCATTTTAGCAGAAGACGTTAGATAAGTCTGGCTGCTTGAAACTGCCTAAAACGCCTATACTTAAAGGCATAGAAAGCAAAGATTTACTATGTCGAATAAACCTAAAAAACCACAGCATGATGACGGCGACCACGGCGGCGCAGCCTTACTGGAAGAGCGCCCTAAGCTAAAGAAGCCGCCGCTATATAACGTGATGTTATTGAATGACGACTACACCCCGATGGAGTTTGTAGTTGATGTATTGCGTATTTTCTTCCGCCACGAGCGCCCGAAAGCTACGCAAATCATGCTTGAAGTTCACACCAAGGGTAAGGCCGTATGCGGCACCTATACACGTGATATTGCCGAGACTAAAACGGCACAAGTAAATGACTATTCACGCGAGCATCAGCATCCGTTATTGTGCGTAGTAGAACCAGCATGAGGGCGAGCAAAATGGGTAAAACACATTTTTGGCTATCGCCCCTTCGGGCAAACCGCTGGCTGCAGCTGAGCTGCGTTGCGTGTTTTGCTAAGGTTTTAACATTAGCTGCAACAAGCGCCTTGTCAGCTACAACCAGCGGTTCGCAAAATCTGCGTTTTACCCATTCCGCTCGCCCTTGGGGAGATAAGCTATGTTAAGTAAAGAACTCGAATACTCCCTCAATCAGGTCTATATGTTGGCGCGCGAACAGCGTCACGAGTACCTGACACTAGAGCATTTGCTACTGGCGCTGTTAGATCACCTTACGGTGGTAGAAGTGTTAGAAGCCTGCGGTGCCAGCGTTGACCTGCTGAGCCGCGAGCTACAGCAGTTTATTGAAGAAAACACACCGACCATTCCGCCAGAAATCAGCGATGAGATGCTCGCTGAAGACACCACCAACGTCGACAAAGACAACCCAGAAGCGAATCTGGTACAGCCAACGGTAAGCTTTCAACGCGCCTTGCAGCGTGCGATTGCGCATGTGCAAAGTTCCGGCAAAGAAGAAGTAGCGCCGATCAACGTATTGGTTGCGATCTTTGCTGAGAGCGAGTCTTACGCGGTTTATCTATTAGACAAATACGACGTGACGCGCGTTGATGTGATTCAGTACATCACCCACGGCATTGGCCGCGAAGAAAGCGATGATGACGAAGAGTACGAAGGCGAAGCGCTGTTAAACGACGAGAGCGAAGGTGAAGACTCTCGCGAAACCGCGTTGGAAAAATACGCCACCAACCTGAATGAGTCGGCCAAAGCTGAGGAAATTGATCCGCTGATTGGTCGCGCCACGGAAGTCGAGCGCTGTGTGCAGATTCTTTGCCGCCGCCGCAAAAATAACCCGCTATTGGTGGGCGAAGCTGGCGTAGGCAAAACCGCGATTGCCGAAGGCTTAGCGCGCTTGATCGTAGAAAATTCAGTGCCAGATGTATTGGCCGATGCCGTGGTTTGGTCTTTAGATTTAGGCGCCTTGCTAGCCGGTACTAAATACCGCGGCGACTTTGAAAAACGCCTGAAGGCTGTGCTAAAAGAATTGAAGAGCCAGCCGCATGCTGTTCTTTTTATTGATGAAATTCATACATTAATTGGTGCGGGCGCTGCTTCTGGCGGTGTGATGGATGCCTCTAATTTGCTTAAACCAATGTTGGGTAGCGGCAAATTGCGTTGCATCGGTGCCACCACTTGGAACGAATACCGCGGCGTATTTGAGAAAGACCGTGCTTTAGCGCGTCGTTTCCAAAAAATCGAAGTGGAAGAGCCAAGCGTAGAAGATACGGTGAAAATTCTGCGTGGCCTGAAAAGCCGCTTTGAAGAGCACCATGACATTCGTTACACCGACGGTGCCTTAAAAGCCGCGGCAGAGCTATCTGAAAAATACATTAACGACCGTCATTTGCCGGACAAGGCGATTGATGTGGTAGATGAGGCTGGCGCGAATATGCGTTTGCGTCCAGAGTCGCGTCGTCGTAAGACCATTACGGCTAGCGATGTGGAAAGTGTGATTGCGAAAATTGCACGTATTCCGCCTAAGTCCGTTTCGCGTGATGACAAGCGTGTGCTGAAGAATTTAGAACGCGATCTGAAGTTGGTCATTTTCGGCCAAGACGATGCAGTCGGGCAGGTATCTACTGCTATCAAATTGGCACGTTCTGGCCTGCGTAGCGGCGATAAACCAATTGGCAGCTTCCTATTCGCTGGTCCAACTGGTGTTGGTAAAACCGAGCTGACCAAGCAATTGGCTAAGTTCTTAGGAATCGAGCTGCTGCGCTTCGATATGTCGGAGTATATGGAGCGCCATACGGTCTCTCGCTTAATCGGCGCACCTCCGGGCTACGTCGGTTACGACCAAGGCGGTTTGCTAACCGACGCGGTGCTGAAAAACCCACATGCGGTGGTACTGTTAGATGAAATTGAAAAGGCGCACCCAGAAGTCTTTAACTTGCTGTTGCAAGTAATGGACCACGGCACGCTGACTGACAATAACGGCCGCAAAGCAGATTTCCGTAATGTGATCTTCATTATGACCACCAACAGTGGCGCGCAAGAAGTGCAACGCCGCTCGATTGGTTTGGTTGAGCAAGACAATAGTCGCGACAATATGGAAGCGATTAACCGTCAGTTCACACCGGAATTCCGTAACCGCTTGGATGCCATTGTGCAGTTCGCGCCGCTTGGTAAACGCACCATTGCCAATGTAGTCGACAAGCTGCTGATTGAGCTTGAGGCACAGCTGGAAGCCCGTAACATCACGTTAGAAATCAAAACCTCTGCGCGTAAATGGCTGGGCGATAACGGCGTAGATGAAATGATGGGCGCTCGCCCAATGGCGCGTTTGATTCAAGACAAGATCAAGAAGCCGCTTGCCGAGCATATGCTGTTTGGTGAGCTAGTGAATGGCGGCGTGGTAACGGTATCGACCAAAGGCGGCGAGTTGGATATTCAAACCAAAGCGCATAAAGCTAAAGGCAAAGAGGAAGCGGCTGAGGCGGAATAAGTTGCTCACCGATAGAAACAAAAAAAGGCCTCTATAAAGAGGCCTTTTTTATGGATTCGGTGTTGCTTACTTAGCGCGGTAAACAATACGGCCTTTGCTTAGGTCGTATGGTGTGAGTTCTACACGCACTTTATCGCCGGTCAGAATACGAATGTAGTGTTTACGCATACGGCCAGAAATGTGGGCAATTACTTGGTGTCCGTTCTCTAGTTCTACCTTAAAAGTAGTGTTCGGTAGAGAGTCGATTACGGTGCCTTCTAGCTCAATATGATCTTCTTTCGCCATTCGTTTTCAGGTGTTCAGGTGATAAATAAGGCGCGCATTCTGCCGCAGGGTGGCTTGCTTAGCAAGCGTAGGCGATTTGTGGTGCTTATTGCGTGTCGGATTCCACGCGTGTTTTGGTCTTTCTTTTTGACTTCCATAAGACTTTGCTTACGGCAAAACCGACAAAAAAAGCTTGGTCTTTGCGTACCAACGGGCTGTCTTCGAAGGCTGCGTCATTTAAAAACTCAATACCTAGGCCACCGCCAAAGCGCCAGTCGCCGTGGCGATAAGACAATGTGGCTGAAAGGCTACTGCCACTGTAGCCGCCGGGCGCATCGTATTGTGGGCGTGTAGCTAGGGCGTCAGCGGCGCTTACGGCGTAGAAGTAGTCGTGCCATTGGCCGTCACCAAAGCGAGCGCTAATGCGCGAGGTAACGCGGAAGTTGCTGTTGATTTGGTGGTCCCAGCGAATATTGGGGTTGGCGACATTACCTTGATGACGAACACCATTGCTACCGACGCTAATTACGGCGCGCAAGGGGAGACGTAGTTGCACACTGTTGTGCGCGCCTTGGTGTGCAGTCCAAGCGATTTGTGGGCCGATTTCTAAGGTGGGGTCGAGGTCTTCCATGCCTTGGCGGGCGCGGTTGTACTCGAGGGTGAGGCTCTCGATGAGGT
>JAPPPA010000116.1:7372-10132 GCA_028817755.1 Gammaproteobacteria bacterium
CGCCGCGAAGGCGGATGTCTCCGCGTGTGTCGCCAGCTTCATACAGAATGCCACGAATCGCGCCGCGGTCAGCGCGAACAGTTTCACCGCGATAAATCAGCAGCGGAAATGGCGCGACAAAGGCTTGGTTCAGGTCGGCGCCGGGGTAGTGCGGTAGCCATAGTGAGCCGATGCCTGCGCCCAGCTCCCAGACGGGCAAACCTGTAGTGCTTTCTTCGCTATGAGCCTGTTTGGCGGTAATGGTTAAAGCAAGTCCAATGGCGAGTGCGCGCAACATGGTGATTCTCTATTTAATTGAAGGTGGTTGTGTCGGCTGGTCGACCGAGGTGCTGCCCCAGGCTTGGCACCACGAACCATTAATAAAATATTCGGCTGGCTGGTAACGCTCTTTGTATTGCATCTTGCGACAGCCATCAATCCAGTAACCAAGGTATACCCAGTCTAAACCTAGGTAGCGAGCGTGTTCTAATTGCCAAAGAATGGAGTAGGTGCCAAGGCTGCGCTTAGGTACGCGGTGGTCGTAAAAGCAGTACATGGCAGAGAGGCCATCTTCTAGCCGGTCGGTGACCGAAACGGCAAGCAATTGGCGCCCAAGCCGGAATTCATAAAAAACGGTGTCAGCCCATTCGCTAATAAAGAACTGGGCGTAGGCCTCTGGGCCTTGGTCTTCCATGCCGCCTTCTGGGTGCTTGTGTTGCAGGTATTGCGAATACAGTGCGTAGTGTTCTGCGCTAAACACGGCCGGGCGTGGAATAACTTGTAGGTCTTGATTGGTTTTAATGCAGCGTCGATCTGTGCGACTAGGCCTAAATAGCTCGCTGTTAACACGCATAGGAATACAGGCGTTGCAGCCCGGGCATTGTGGGCGGTACAAAAAGCTACCACTGCGGCGAAAGCCTTGCTCTGATAGCGCTGTGTGCGTGGTTTTGTTGTGCTCGAACTGTGGGTCGCAGACAAGGTTGCGGCTGGTGCGCTTGGGTAAATAGCCGCAGTCGCTAGGCTGGGCTAAAAATAGCCTAATGCGGTCTTGGTCTAGATTGTCTGTTTCATCCGACATGTGACTGATTGTGCATTAAGTCGGTGTCTAGCTGCCAGTTTGCGTTGGGTGTGACTTGTGTGGCGCTATTTAAACGCGCGAGGTAGTCGTGTCGGCTGGTTTCGTAAGCGCCTAGCGAGGCGAGGTGATCATTCCAAAGTTGGCAATCGAATAAGGTGAAGCCCCAGCGCTGGAGCTGCTGCAGTAGCGTCCATAAAGCCAATTTAGAGGTGTTGCTGCGGCGCGAGAACATGGACTCGCCACAGAACGCCGCGCCCACGGCAATGCCGTAAATGCCGCCGACTAATTCATTGCCTTCCCAAACCTCGAGCGAGTGCGCGTAGCCGTGATAGTGCAAGGCGGAATAGGCCTCACGCATCTCTGGGGTAATCCAAGTGCCGGGGCTGGTTGCCCGTGGCGCAGCGCAGGCATTAATCACGGCCATAAAGTCGCGGTCAATGCTGAGCGTGTAAGGGTGCTTGTTTAGAAAGCGCTGCATAGAGCGCGACACGTGAAAGCTTTCGGTGTCGATCAGTGTGCGTGGGTCCGGTGACCACCAAAGTAATGGCTCATCGTCGCCATACCAAGGAAAGATGCCTTGGCGGTAAGCGTGTAATAGACGTGGAGCAGAGAGGTCGCCGCCAGCGCAGAGTAGGCCGTTTGGCTGTTCTAAAGCGGTATTTGCCGGCGGAAAGCTATCCGCCGGCGAATCTTCAGGTATCCAGACTAAGCTGGGCATCGTAAATACTAGTCACCACAGCCACGAGAGCTGTGGATGACTATTGATTACGACTCTAGGTCGTCTAGAAAGCGCTCGGCATCAAGAGCAGCCATGCAGCCGGTGCCAGCCGAGGTAATGGCTTGACGGTAAATGTGATCAGACACATCGCCTGCCGCAAATACGCCTTTCACGCTGGTTTGCGTGGCGTTACCGGTGGTGCCGCTTTCTACGGTTAGGTAACCGTCTTTCATGTCTAGCTGACCAGCGAAGATGTCGGTGTTTGGCTTGTGGCCAATCGCAACGAATACGCCCGCAAGATCGAGATCTTTGGTGCTGCCGTCTTCGGTGCTCTTAATGCGCATACCGGTCACGCCCATGTCGTCACCGAGTACTTCGTCTAGCTCGTTGTTCCACTCAATGGTGATGTTGCCATTGGCGGCTTTCTCAAGAATCTTGTCTTGCAAGATTTTCTCAGAGCGTAGCTTGTCGCGGCGGTGTACCAAGGTGACGTGCTCAGCAATGTTGGCAAGGTAAAGCGCTTCTTCAACCGCAGTGTTGCCGCCGCCGATAACCGCTACCTTTTTGCCGCGATAGAAGAAACCGTCGCATGTGGCGCAGGCTGATACGCCTTTGCCTTTAAAGGCTTCTTCTGACTCAAGACCAAGATATTGAGCGCTAGCGCCGGTGCAAATAATGAGTGAGTCACAGGTGTAGGTGCCGCTGTCGCCTTTAAGAGTGAAAGGGCGTTGCTGCAGATCTACATCGTTAATGTGATCAAACACCATTTCGGTGTCGAAGCGCTCAGCATGCTGCTGCATGCGTACCATTAGGTCTGGGCCTTGTAGGCCTTCAACGTCCCCCGGCCAGTTGTCTACGTCGGTCGTAGTGGTGAGCTGACCGCCTTGTTGTAGGCCGGTAATCAACATCGGGTTTAGGTTCGCGCGCGCTGCGTAAACAGCCGCGGTGTATCCCGCTGGGCCCGAACCTAGAATGATTAAACGAC
>JAPPPA010000182.1 GCA_028817755.1 Gammaproteobacteria bacterium
GTTTTATATATCCATAACGTTCGTTATAAAACTACCGTTTACCTAATCGAATGTGCCGTTGGTCAGCGCGGCGTTGTGAAATCTAGTATTTGAATTTAAGTTCAATAGGCGTTTCGAGCGGCAGGATGCTATTCGAAAAATAAATACAACAGCGAGCTGTGCTCGCAGCAAGGGTTTACAACATGAAAACACGGGGAGTGGTAGCGGCCGCACTAGGCTTGCTATGTGCCACCAGTACGGTATCTGCCAGTAACTACGTTGGCCTTTCGGCATTTGGCGTAGACACCGATGAATTAAGAGCAACCGAAGAAGGTGTTGGTTTTCGCCTGAATTACGGTTGGGGTAGCCATGATCATCTCAAATGGGAATTTCAGTTCTCACAAACCGCATTAGAAACGGGCGCGGGTGCTGGAACGGATTTCTATCAAAGCATTGTTGGTATTGATGCTGCTTGGCGTTTTTTAGATGCCAGCCGTTGGCAGCCATACTTACTGTTGGGCATAGGCGCGGTATATGACGACGTATCGCCAGACACGCAAGACGATACTAATGCCTTCGCTAATGCGGGCTTGGGTTTGCTAACGCCACCTCTCACAAAGAACAACACGCGCTTACGTTTTGATGTGCGTTACGTACATAGCGAATTTACCGATGGTATTCAGGATTTGCACTACGGCTTGGGTGTGGAAATACCGCTGTGGCAAGAACGTGTAGTAGAGCGGGTTGTTGAAAAGGTTGTTTACCAAGAAGTAGAAGTACCGGTTGTACAACCGGCGCCGCAACCTACCGATAGCGACTTTGACGGTGTGGTGGATAGCAAAGACCACTGCCCGTCGTCTTTGCGTGGTGCGCGTGTAGATGCCAATGGCTGCGTGATTCAACAGCAAGTGATTGTGCTTAACGGTATTCAGTTTGCATCTGACTCGGCGCGTTTACTTGCGGGTTCTAATCAGCAATTGGCGGCGGTTGCGCAAGCTATGCAATCGCAACCTTCTATGCATGTCGAAATAGCCGGTCACACCGACTCGACCGGTAGTTACGCACACAACCAAGTACTTTCTGAGCGCCGTGCAAATGCTGTGCGGAATCAGTTAATCAACCGCGGTGTAGAGGCAAGACGCCTGACTGCCCGTGGTTATGGAGAGAGCAACCCAGTCACTGGAAATAACACAGCGGAAGGCCGAGCCCAAAACCGCCGTGTTGAATTCCGTGTGCTAGGTCAGTAAGGGGACAACGGAGACTATTATGGATACTCAACGCAAATTACTAGTGGCGCTGCTCGCGTCACTTTGTCTTGCCGCCGCCGGTTGTAGCGCCGATGGTGGATCTAGTGAACGCACTGGCGGTGTCATTGGTGGCCCAGCCCCTGATGGTGACAACGATGGGATTCCTGACGCCGAAGATAATTGTCCGGCGCTAGCGAATGCCGATAGCCAATCAGATGATGTTGATGGTGACGGCATTGGTGACGCCTGTGACGACTCCGATGGCGACAATGTTGTCGATGCTGATGACAATTGCGTCGCAGCATTTAACCCGAGTCAAAGTAATGCAGATGGTGACTCGCTAGGTGATGCCTGTGATTTGGATGCCGACAATGACGGCCTTTCAAACAACACAGATCCTTGTCCGCTTAACCCAGATTTAAGTTGCGGCTCAGAGCCTGACCCTGACAGTGATGGCGATGGCCACACAGATAGCCAAGATAACTGTCCTGCGGTTGCTAACCCAGGCCAAGAAGACAGTGCCGAAGTTAACGCTGGTGGTGCGGCTGATGGCGTGGGCGATGCCTGTGATAATTCTGATTCGGATGCATGGCTAGATGCTGACGACAATTGCCCATTGGTTGATAACCAAGATCAAGCAGACCTTGATGCCGATGGAATTGGGGATGCTTGTGATGATGAACCGGGCGTAGACAACGATGGCGACCTAGTTGAAGACAGCGTCGATAACTGTCCAACCACCGCTAACCCAGGCCAAGAAGATGCCGACGTCGACGGTATTGGTGACGCTTGTGACGGTTGTGATGCGGTTAATAACACTGATGGAGAGCCGCTGAATGACGTACAAGAAAATGTTGAGTCGCTAACTCGTGCCATCGGTGGTGCGGTAGGTGAGTTCTCTCCGGACCAACTTAATCAGTTAATTCAACAAGCAGGTTGTTTGGTGAATACGGCAGTTGAGCCGGTCGACACCATTGCCAATACCATTGTGCAAACCTTAGAAGCCTTAG
>JAPPPA010000321.1 GCA_028817755.1 Gammaproteobacteria bacterium
GCTCACGCACTTCCTCATTGGTTTCAGGAAAAGCAACGCCGTCAGGAAAGAATTCAATATTGCCGCTGCGCTTTGCGATCCAGTCAGGAAAGCTTTCGCCACATGCATGGCGCAAACGCTGTTCGGCATCGGTGCTTACTAGCTCATGAGCAGGTAAGCGGCTTTCAGGAACCTTGGAGAGCACATCTTCAAAGCTGGCGTCGTTTGGCAATTCGGTTTCGCCAATACGCTCGGCAAATAGCTCAGCTGCATGCGGTGAAAGCGGCACATCAATCGTTTGCTCGCCCCAGCCATTCCAGCGACGAGTACGGATATCTGGTGTATTCATTTTTGTGACTCCCAAGGATGTGGGGGTTATTTTAGGCTAACTGCGGAACGGCAGTTTTGACGATTTCGGTCAAAATACTTTTTCGGCAATGAAACCATCTTAAGAACAAAAAAGGCCGCAGTAAGCGGCCTTTTTTGAACCAGCGCAATACCGCTTTATGCAGCATCTGGCTGAGTTTCTGGCGCTGCAGCTTGGAACGCAGCCAAGGTCATGCAGGTGCGATAAATACGACGAATATTGGGGAATTCGGTCATATCGGTACCGGCACGCATCGCGCGGTGTACAGAAGCAACCAAAACGATATCCGCCATCGTTGGATGGTCGCCATGGCAGTAAGAACCGGTGCCATCAGTCTCGGTCAATGCACGCTCTAAAGCTACATAACCTTCAGTCGCCCAGTGGTGGAACCAATCAGTACGGTCATCCATATCGGCATCAAGATGATCACGCAAATAGTGGAATACACGGTAGCAGTTCAGCGGGTGTACATCACTGGCGATAATTTGGCACAGCTTACGGACGCGGGCACGGCCAGCAATATCTTCACGCGGAGGCAGCAATGGGCGCTCAGGGTACTTTTCTTCCAAGTACTCCATAATCGCAACCGACTGCGTCAGCATCACATCGGCTTTGGTGTCCAATAACGCGGGCACCATGCCTTGTGGGTTTTTCTTCAGATACTCGGGCGCATGCAAGGCATCGTCATCCATCTTCAAGCAGATGGCTTCGTACTGAATATTTTTATAGTTCAAGGCAATACGCACACGGTGCGTAGCAGAGCTATGAGAATAGGTATAAAGCTTCATTCGTTTATCTCGCCCTATAAAAGGCGACGGGGAATTACTAAGAGCGAGCCATTTTGCCATAGCCCGCTTTATTAAGGCGACTAATCGTATCGGCCCTGTAATACCCATTGTTTGAGTTCACGGCGCAGCACTTTACCCACTGTTGAAGTCGGCAATTCGGCCACCATTTCCACCCGTACCGGGACTTTGTAATTGGTTAGGTGTTGGCGACACCAGGCCACAATCGCATCGTTATTCAGGTCACGCGTACGCGGCACCACAAAGGCCCAAACGGCTTCACCGGTATCTTGATCCGGCACGCCAATCACGCCGACATCAACAACATCTTGATGCTTAGAAATAACGCTTTCCACTTCGTTAGGAAAAACATTAAAACCACTCACCAAAATTAAATCTTTTAAGCGATCGACAATACGCAGAAAACCGCGCTCGTCCATTTCCGCTATATCGCCCGTCGACAACCAACCGTCTTTAAGCACTTGGCGAGTGCCGTCTGGCTGACGCCAATAGCCACGCATGACTTGCGGGCCTTTAACGCGCAGTTCACCCTGCTCACCAACAGGCACGGTATCACCCGACTCATCAACAATATCGATCTCAGTACCCGGCACAGGCAAGCCAACAAAACCGCGACGCACATGCAAACCCGGTGCATTCACAGCAACGACGGGACTGGTTTCAGTCAGGCCATAACCCTGTAACAACTCAACACCAACCACTTTCATCCAAGTGCGCGCTACGGTGTCGTGAAGCGCAGCGCCACCGGCGATAGCCACACGTAGATCGGATGGCGGGTTTTGGATGAACCAATCTTGTTCAAGCAGCTTTACAAACAAGGTATTCACGCCACCCATGGCGTCAAACTCAAACAGCTCAAAGGCGCTACGCAAGTTATTGATTGGGCGTGGGCTCGGCACCAAAACGTTATTGGCACCAAGGCTTAACCCACCGACCAACAACATAAATGAGAAGCTGTGATAAAGCGGTAAAGCATGTAAGAAGCAACGCAAATCTGCATCAGGCATCGCATCCAACATCGCCAGCGCTTGGCGCACATTGGTCAACAAGTTTCGGTGCGTAAGCTCTGCACCTTTACTC
>JAPPPA010000243.1 GCA_028817755.1 Gammaproteobacteria bacterium
GGTAAAACGCACCGTCGCGTTCTACACCTTCGTTAATCGCCTTCAAGCGGCTGCCAAATTTCTTCTGCACGCTGTCGCGCAACAAGAAGCGCGCCGCTAAAAACGCCAAGGTCGCGCCAATGGTTGAGGCGAACGACACCAAGATCGTGCCCGTCACCACGCCAAACAAGGCACCGGCGAGTAAGGTCATTAACGCCGCGCCCGGCAGCGATAGTGCCGTGACTGCCACATACACAACAAAGAAAGCGCCTAGCGCTAATGCTGGGTTCGCTTGGTAATAGTCGGTAAAGGCTTGCTGCTGAGATTTAAAGTAATCCAGCGACAGGTACTGACCAAGGTCAAAAGTGAAAAACGCAGCAACCGCAGCAGCGATAACAGCAAGAAGAATGAGGCGTGAACGTGACATTGCGCTAATCCATATAAATACGGCCGCTATGACTAGCGGCCGTAATTAAAGTTTCCTAATTGGGATTTGTTAGCCCGCGGTAAAGAAGCGATAAACGTCCCAAGCATCAAACACCAAGGACACCATCATGGTGCCTGCAACCAGTGCCAGATAACGGTTGTACCAGCCTTGAATCGGCTCGCGAATGAGCTTTGGAATAATCACTGCCAAGGCCATTGGCCAGAACGCCAGATGGGTTAAACCCCACACTTTAGATGGGCCAGCCAAGGCAATTAACCACGGCGTAACAATGCTGGAATAGAACACGGCCAAGGCCACCCAGCGGGCTTCACGTTTAAATAACGCGATCAAAAAGCTCGGCGCCAGCACCACGGTCATAAATAGAATCCAATACTGCACCCACATAGGTGAGCTTTGGATAAAGGCCTGCGCGACTTCGTTGCCTTTCGCGAGGGTGTCGATAAGTTGTGTTGCGTTGAGGATATCCATCACGCGGTCTCCCAAGAATTATTATTTTTTAAAAAATGCCATTGCCGCATTAAAAGCCTGTTTCGGCTCGGGCGCAAATTTGCCGTAGGGCTGGAACACGTGCCACATGCCCTGCCACTCACTGTAGTCGCAATCTAGGTCATATTTAGCAGCGTTGTCTCGCAACATGCGGCTGTCGTCTAACAACACTTCTTCGGTGCCGACTTGAATACAAATCGGCGGCCAGCCGCTTAAGTCTTCGGTGCATGGGTGTAGCTCTGGCGACTGCGCTAATAACTCAGGCGAGACAAAGGCATCACCCCATTGTTTTAACACTTGCGGCGACAACTCAACATCGCGCTTCACATGTGTTTTGTAACTTTCACCGCTAAAGGTGAGATCGCAAAACGGCGAGATTAACCACGCTTTGCCCGGCTGCTCTTCGCCTTTAGCTTTAATGCGCAACATCAACGCTGAAGCCATGCCTGCTCCAGCCGAGTCACCCGCAACAAAGGTATCGCTAGCCGATTGCCCCTGCTGCAAAATCCACTGCCAAGCGCTGTAGGCGTCATCAATGCCAGCGGGGTATGGATTTTCTGGCGCCAAACGGTAGTCAGCCATCAATACACGCACGCCCAGAGCCTTACTAATTTGGCTACCAAAATCGCGATAAGTGAACGGCGAGCCGATCACATACCCCCCACCATGAAAATACAAAAACAACGGCGCGTTTTCATCTACGCCTTTAGCGCGTATCAAACTGCAGGGCACACCATTGCAATCAATATCGTCCACTTGCGTTGAACGTGGTGGCGGCGACAGCTTGCCAAAGAAGTGCATAAACCTACGCTGCTGCTCTGCGCTGCGCTTGTGGCTGGTGGCCCAACCAAAAAAACGAATAACGGTGTTACGGACTAACCAACCGCGAATACTCATTGCCGTGCCTGTGGAAAAACAAAGGCACACTTTAGTCGGATTTATAGAGCGAATAAACCGCTCAAGAAACCTCGCTTCAAATTTACTACGCCAACTATTCGCTCTTGCCCTATTCCGTATATGCTGAAAAAAAACCAAGCCGTTTTACACTTATGAATCGCCCAAACATTACCGCCACCACCGCTAGTCAATTTAAGAAAGTCGTAGAAAGCCGCCGCTCGGTACGTAAGTTCACCGACGAAGCTATTCCTGAAGACGTTGTCCAGCAATGTCTAGACTGGGGCTTGGCCGCACCCAACAGCAGCAACCTGCAAATGTGGAATTTCTACCGTGTGACCTCGCCGGCAGGGAAAAAGGCAATGGCCGTGAATTGCATGAACCAATCCGCCGCTAAAACGGCCGCCGAATTGATCGTATGCACCGGCAGCACCCGCAACTGGAAAAAACACACCCGCATGATGCTCAGCTACTGGCCACAAGAGCGTATTCCCAAGCTGGTAAAAACCTATTACGAAAAACTGACCTTTATTAACTACAGCACACCGCCGGTTGATCCATTCGGCGTAGTCGGTAACGCCAAGAAAACGCTACGTGACGTAGTCGGCCTAGTACAGCCTATTGCCCGCTGGCCAAACACCGAAGAAGACATGAAAGCCTGGGCCAGCAAATCAGTCGCCCTCGCCTGCGAGAACATCATGCTCGGCTTCCGCGCGCATGGTTACGACACTTGCGCGATGGAAGGCTTCGACGAAGCCCGCATTCGCAAGCAATGCAAACTCAAAAAAGGCGAGTTTGTGGTGATGGTAATCGCCGCCGGACGCTGCGCCGAAAACGGCCTATACCACGACCAGTTTCGGTTTGAACGCGAACGCTTTATTCACGAAATTTAGTCTTCAGGCAACGCAAACACACGCTCAAAATAGCCTGAGAGTTCTTCGGCTACGGCTTCACGATCAGCGTCTAGTTCAGCATCGGCGATTACACGCGCTAGGCGCTTTTTATATTCCAGCTGCATGGCGCGGCCGATTTCTATGCGTTGCGCTTGCGGACTGCCAGCGCCATGCATGGACTCGGTGAGGTAGCCAACAGCATTGCGACCGAGGGTCATGTTCTCGATAAGCCGCAGAATACGCATGCGCTTTTCGGTGCTGAATTCGCTTTTGCCTTTTAGGTATTTGCGAATGAGGTCACCGATTTCTGGGTGGTTAAGGTCTTTTTCAGACGGCATGGTGACGACTAAGCCCCCAGCCAAATCCTGCGCCACTCGGGCCATGTCATACGGCAATTTAGTGACGTGATGTTTGCAGACATTGGCGAGCATATCGTCAGGCAAGTAAGCGCCAGATTCGGTTTTAAAACCTTGGTAGCTAGCAGCGATGCCGGTGCCGTAAATGGTTTCATTCAGGTGCGTCATCTCCACCAGTTTGTCTTTTACGTGACTGGCATTTTCGGCGCCGTTCATTTCGGCCACTTGGGCGGCGGCGCCAATCAGCACGTCACCCACGCCAGTTTTGCAGACGTAACTGCGGCGATGATAGCTGGTGAAACGCTGTACCAAAGTAGCCGCAGTATCGACTTCGCCATTCATAAAGATGTGTTCGTTCGGGATAAATACATCTTTGAAAATCACCATCGCTTCTTGCCCGCCGTAGGTGACGTTACCCGGATCAATAGATGCGCCTTCTTCCATACTACGACTGTCGCAGCTTTGGCGGCCGTAGATATAGGTAATGCCTTCCGCCTCTACTGGCACGGCACCCACAATAGCGTAATCTTCATCGCCCGCACCTAGGCGCATGGTGGGCATCACCACGAGCCAGTGCGAGTTAATGCAGCCGGTTTGGTGAGCTTTAGCACCGGAGATATAAACGCCGTCGTCAGTGCGTTTAGTGACATGCACAAACAGATCAGGATCATCTTGCTGAGGCGGGGCTTTGCTGCGATCACCTTTCACATCAGTCATGGCGCCACCCACCACGTAATTGCCTTTATGCATTTCGGTGAGGAAAGCAACAAAGCGTTGGTGGTAGTCAGTATTACCGGCGCCGTCCAAATCATAGGTGGTGGAATAGAGTGCATTAAACGCATCCATCCCCACACAGCGTTGGAAACAAGTGCCGGTAAGCTGGCCCAGTTTGCGCTGCATTTTGTTTTGCTTAACAAGATCGGGCGCACTGATGCAGATATTGAGAAAACGGCTGACCCGCTCGCCGGTAAACGGAGAAACCACCGAAGCCAATTCAGGCTGCTCTACGGCTAAGTCATAGGTTTTAGCCAGTGCATTAATCGATGGCCGGATCATCGGGTGGTCGACTGGTTCTTCGACTTTCTCCCCAAATAGCCAGATCGTTAGATTGCGACCACGCAGACTGTCTAGGTAATCGGCACCCGTTTGAATTTTTGGCATTAAGTCATCGCCCAGCGGTTAGCACGGCGAAAACTGCCGTAGTCATTAAAACGCACACCGTTTTCACGCATGACTTGATGCGCGCGGCGTGCAGTAAGTTGGCGCACATAAAACGGCTCGCCAACAATGAAATGATGGATCGCGTGGGTGCTACCGAAGTTAAAACAGAACAGTTGAAACGGCCACATCCACCATGCCGTCCACACTTGAGTTTGGCGTAAGAAATTGCCTTTCTGCACATCACCAAAGTAATGCATGTTGCTGCTAACAAAGTGCAGGCTGAAGCTGCGGACCATATTCGGCCCAACCCACACCACCATGAGCAAATTCATAGCTTCAATAAATTCGGGCGTATAGGCCAGCGGCGCACCGACTAGCAGGCTGATTTGATAGGCCAAAAACGCCCACCACAAACCCCAGTGAATAAAGCCCATAGGGAAATAACTCACCAAGCCGCCAATCAATGAAAACGCCATTTTGTTGGGGTTAGGAATATGGCGGATGGTGCGAATAAACACCGCCGCCATGCCATCAAACAGGCAGATAAAACGAACAATGCCCCAGCGATAACCGTTGGTAATACCGCGCTCTTCTAGGTCGCCATTGGTGCCGGAAATTTTGTGATGCAGCAGATGGATACGTTTACGAATCCACGGGTTAATGGTGCTAGGCCGAGCCATCCAACCCAGCGCATACATGATGTGCTGCACCCATTTATGTTTTTGGAAATATTGCTCGTGAATCAGGTCGTGCTCTAGCTCATGAATAAAGCTAGCGAAAACACCGGTCGCAATCAGCGTTACCCAGGCCGGCCACCAACCTGCTACATAACCGTAACCGCTCAGCACCATGCCGATGATAGAAAGCAGCATGATGCTCAAGCCAATGGTGTTTTGATATTTCAGCCAAGCATGCTGCGCACGCACGTCGCGCCCAGCTTGGCGAATGCCTGATTTAATTTGTTTAATTGCGGCCTTGTCTGCTTCAGAAACGTCAGACTTTTGGACCGCTGTCTCACTAACCATGCCGGTTCTCCTCTTCCTCTAAACGGGAAATGCACCGAGATAGGTTGTTCGAGTGTAGTACAGAAGCTGCTGCGAAAGTTGGCCGAGGCGACAGCCGCTTTTTACCCGCGGCTAAAACTCATAACGGAGATTCGCCGTGTAGAAACGGCCGTTATCGCGGCGAATAGCGGCGTAGTTACCCGAGGCAAGCGGCTGGTCTAATACCTCATCCAAAATGCGCTCGTCGGTGAGGTTTTGTGCGCCAAAGGTCAAAAACGCACGCTGTTCCGGCCCAGCAAAGGTGACTCGGGCATTCACTTCGGTAATCGCGCCTTGGTAGGTTTCTGGGTCTAAGTCGACATCTAAAAACACACCGGAGCGGTATTGCACGTCGACGCCCACATTCATGTAGTTGTCGGAAAACGGTAGCGGCAAGGTAAATGACGGCGACAAACCCGCAGACCATTTAGAAGCCTTGGGTAAGGGCTTGCCCTGCAAGTCTTGGAAACGCGACTCGTCATAATCCGGTGTATTAGGATCATCTTCGGTGCCGGCAATTGCCGGGGCTTCTGGGTAGGACGTGAAATAGGCGTCGGCATAACCAATGTTGAAAACCACAGTGGCACCCGGAATCGGCGGTAGCCAGGTGATGTCCATTTCTGCTCCTTCTGAACGCGCCTCACCCGCATTCAAAATAATAAAGGTGGCAGTACTGCCGTCTTCGCCACCAAAGGTAGAAAGCTGCAGATTTTCAAAATCGGTACGGAATACTGCGAAGTTGAGGTTCATGGAACCATCTAATAGTTTGCCCTTGTAGCCCAGCTCTAAACTCGTTGCTCGCTCTGGTTCATATTCCAAATTGTTGTCGTTAAGTGGCAAGGCATTAAAGCCTCCACTTTTAAAACCACGCGACCAGGTGCCGTAAGCGCCGGCTTGCTCGCTAGGCTGCCAAGTGAAACCGAGCTTTGGAGACAAATCTTCTTCACGACGCACAACCCTTGTTCGGTGATCTTCTTGCCCTGCAATCGCCTTAATCGCTTGGCTGTCACTCTGGCTGGTGAAAAAGCCGTCTTTTTTATCGACGCCATAACGAAAACCAAATAACCAACCCAAGGTATCGCTCAGGTCATGCTCAAACTGGCCAAATAAGGCCGCCGAGCGAGCGTCTTCATCCAATGTGACTTCAGCAGACAGCGGCACGTTATTTCCCACCGCGTTTACCAGTTGCGCCTGAAGGTCATTCAGTGACAGCCCGCCAATCGCTGGCAAGGGCAATGTGGGCGAAGGAGCGCCATTTGCAGCCGCGAAGAAACCTAAAGTGGCGTTGGCGTCTTCTAGCTCAAATAAATCAGAAGCGGCCAACTTGGAATGGAAAAGGAATAAACCGGTAACGAAGCGAACTTCACCACCCCAACCAAACACGTCATTCGCGGCACCGCTAAAACGAATCTCTTGCTGTAGTTGGGTGAACGGGCTGGGTGAGATCAAAGAGTCTTTAATCACGGGCGACGGGCCAAAATCAGCGTCAATGTCTCGCCGGTAGGTAATATGCCGCGCCCATGAGGTGATGGAGGTGATATTGGTGTCGTATAAATCCCACAGCCCTGGGATGTCCCATTCAACATTCATCTGCGCGCTTTCCACTTTCACATCACCGCGAGCAGGCACGTTGGCCGACAGCAAATCATTATGAGAGTCATCTTCAACGAGCGGATCATAGTCACGCTGGTAGTCCAGCATCGCAGGCGTGAGCTTATGGAACTGGAAGTTGTTGTGATTTAGCCCTTGTATGGAACGAAAGAAAATCCAATCCCAGGTGACGCTATCAGAAGCGTCATACACCGCGCGGAGCTTGTGCGTTTCTTGGCTAATATTGCGTTCAAAACGGTTCAGAAGCGTATTGAACTGCAAGCCCGGATTTTCCTGAAAAACACCGCTATAACGCAGGTTAAATTGTTCCGAAATAGGAATATCTAAACCTGGCTTTACTGCGCGCTCACCATAGCTGCCATACAGATAATCAATACTGCCTGCGGTTTCATTGCCGGGTTTACGTGTAGTGACATTCATCACCCCAGCCGTGGTGTTTTTACCAAACAGGCTACCCTGCGGGCCACGCAAAATTTCAATACGTTCAATGTCATTAAACAGCGCATAGAGAAAATGCGAGCGGCCGTAAAACACGCCATCCACCACCGTGCCTACAGAAGGCTCGGTCGCCGCGTTAGTAGATTGCGACCCCAAGCCACGAATACGAAAAGAGCCACCCGTTGGGCTTAAGCGAATTTCGGTATTCGGCGCATAGTTTTGAATTTTGTTGATATCAAAGGCGCCACTTTCACGAATAAAGTCGCCATCTAGGGCGCTGACTGAGGCAGGCACTTCTTGCAGGGTTTGTTCGGTTTTCTGCGAGGTCACAATGACCTCTTCAATGCGCCGACGCGTACTCACCACTGCTTTGGTTTCGGCTGTCTCTGTTACTTCCTGAGCGGGTTCTGTTGGCGTTTCTGATTCCGCCGATTCTGCTGGCTCTGCGTCAAAGTCCAGCTCTAATTCTGCCGCTTCAGACTCACTAGTTTCTGGCGCGATTTCCTCAAACAGAAAATCAAACTCGTCGCTGTTATCTGACGCTTCTGCATACACTGCCCCCACGGGGCAAACAAGCAAAGCCGTTAGAAAAACATGCGCGCGCATACAGTCTCAATGTAGGTGTAGCCGGTGGTGACTTTATTGTTATTACAGCGAGCGTTAACCCAACGTCTTGCGCTGCATTAATCGCCACCAATGAGGCTGTAACAATACTGAAATCGTGCAGGCAAGTACAACGCCGACACTGGCTACTCGCCCAAGCCCAGAAAGGCCCTCACTATTAGAAAAAATCAGTGAGCCAAAACCGATCGCTGTCGTCACACCAGCCAAGGCAATAGCGCGACCAACATGGTTATAAACTTTAGGTAAGTCGCCATTAAATCGCTGCAGGGCCAGCTGAGTGTGAATGCTGTAATCCACCGTAACGCCGACTAACAAAGGCAGTGCCAGCATATTCATCAGGTTCCATTGCCATCCCATTACCACCATTACTGCCGAGAGGCTCAACAACGTTAAGAGCATGGCACTTAAGCTGAATAGAATTTCTTTCACACCGCGGAACGCCAAAAACAACACCAGCAGCAACAAACACAGCATGGGCACAGCCACCGCAATAAAGTCACCCTTCATTGCCTGCAGTAGGCTGGCGCTGGCAAAAGGCCAGCCTGCCATTTGAGCATGGTTAATGGCATTGATTTCTACCGCTAAAACATCCCGCCGTGCATTGCTAATACCCTCAGCCAGCTTTACCTGACCAACCGCATAAAATCCGGGCAGGCCGTCGCTGCCTTCCAAATTGATGGCGGCAGTTTGCCCAAACAACCAAGCAGTGCCCGGCTGAATGGGCAGACCAATATTAGGGTTGCTGGCGACAAGACCAAATTGACGCATCACCTCGGTAGATACGGCCATGCTATCGACGGGATAATCGAGCGACTCTGCTTCTTCTAATAGCGCTGGCCAACGCTCAGAAAGCGCCATCATGGTGGCGCGGTTACGTGCCTGATTTTCGGCATTGGGCCACCATTTCGGCAAACTAAAACCTTCAAGCAAACCGTTTTCTTCAGCGCTCTTTAGTACGGGTCGTACAGCAGAAATAGCGGCTTGAATATGAGCCGCGCCATGTTCCACATCGCCACTGCTAAATAGAATAAAAACGGACTCGTCGTCGCGCCCAAGCGCCACGTCAATATCATCCTGCAAAGCACGCGCATCGAGTTGTTTAGGGCCCAGTGTTTTCGGGTCTGTATTTAAACTCGGCAGCTGCCAGCTCAATACCAACACCGCAGCAACCACCAGCCCCACCGTCGCCGACAAGGCGGTTTTTTGCGTTAGAACCGGTGGCGCTTTTTGCGGCGCAGGGCTACTTTCGCTCAACGGCCACAAATAAAACGCGAGCATGAAAAAGGCCGCTACAGCGATACCAATCGCCACCAACAAACCTAGCTGCGCCATACCCGGCAAGCTGCCACGTGCAACCATTAAGAATGCAACCGAGGTTGTTAAGGCCGCCCACAAAATACTCGGTGCAACCTGTCGCACAGTGTCTTTAGCTGGCTGCGGGCTACTGCGATGGGCCTGATACAACAACAAACCATAATCAGCTGCCAGCCCCATCAACACCGCGGCATAACCCAGGCTAATCACATTGAGCGGCCCCAGCAGCTGGCCGCCAATAGCGACCGTTGTTGCCAGCACCAAGCCTAATAGCGTGACCAGCCATAGCAGTGGACGAATACGGCGATGCGCCCAAGCAAAGAGCAAACCGACCAGCACCAAAGTGCCTAACACGGCTTTCTGCATATCGCTCATTAAGCTCGCGCCAAGCTCTTGGTTAAACGCAGGTGTTCCGGCAATGCCTAGAACGAGGTCTGGCTGTGTTTGCTGCCAATCCTCAACGGCGGCTTTAACGTTATTAACCCACGCCGTTAAATCGTCTGTTTCAGGTGGCGGCGCGAGGTACAGCACGCGAAAGCGCCCATCTTCAGACGCTAAAAGATTTCCACTGCTTTCCAGTGAATCTTCATTAGATAACTTAGCTAAACCAAAAGGATCGGACAGACCAATGGCGGCCTCAAAGGGATCAATCGCATCATAGGAGTCGGCTAACGCGGTGGTCAAAACCTCGGCGGCTGCGGCTGACTCAAATTGCTGGGCTAGTGACTGCATCTTCTGCGGCGGCACGTTCAGCCACTGCAAGGCCAATAG